>CANNPG010000033.1:0-9168 GCA_947507375.1 uncultured Collinsella sp.
TTTCACGCATTGAGCCGTTCGCTCGAACTCTGGTTTTCCCTTCCTATTGCAACTCGTAGGCTACCGTGCCTGGGATCTCACAAGCGATTCGAAGGAAATCTCGTCGCGCGACTTTGACCTGGGAATCAAAATCGCGCGCGACGAGATGGACGACCGAATCCTCGCGGCAACCTATCGGGAACTCACTGCAGAGGACAAGCGATTCCTCATCGCCATGCTCGATGACGAGGAAGAGTCCACCACCGCTGACCTTGTCGAGCGCCTTAAGCGTTCGCCACAGCAGGTCTCCCGCTACCGACGCCGCATGATAGATGCCGGCATCATCGGGGAACGAGGACGAGGGCTCGTCGCATTTGAATTGCCATTCTTCCGCGACTATCTCGCGGCTCAATGCGTGAAATAGGCATCAATGAGGCAAGGGGGGCTGTCCCTTTGCCTCATTGTCTATAGGTAGCGACCGGTGATGCTTGCGGGGCAGGCCGCGATGTCGCTCGGCGTGCCGGCGCAGACGATTTGCCCGCCCGCATCGCCACCGCCCGGGCCCATGTCGATCACGTAATCGGCGTTACGGATAAGGTCGAGATCGTGTTCGATCACGATAACTGTGGCACCCTTGGCAACGAGACCATCGAACACACTCAACAACACTTGAACATCGAGCGGATGCAGGCCGATCGTGGGCTCGTCGAACACAAATACGGCATCGTCCTGCACGCGGCCCATCTCGCTCGCGAGCTTAAGGCGTTGTGCCTCGCCGCCCGAGAGCGCCGGCGTGGGCTCACCGAGCGTGAGATAGCCCAAGCCCAGGTCGTGCAAGGTCTGCAAGCGCGTCTGAACTTTCTTGAGCCCCACCGTGGCGTCGATGGCCTCGTCCACGCTCATGTCCATGAGCCGTGGCAACGTAAGCAGACTCCCGTCCTTGCCCTCGCGATGGATATGCGATGCGGCCTCGGCGTAGCGCGAACCACGGCATGCCGGGCAGACGATCTCGACGTCGGGCAAAAACTGCACGTCGAGCGATATCGAGCCCGTGCCGTCACACGTAGGGCAGCGCAAGGCGCCGGTGTTGTAGCTAAAGGCACCCGCCTTGTAGCCGGCCGCCTTGGCTTCGGGCGTACGGGCGAAGGCGCGACGCAGCTCATCATGGATGTCGGCATAGGTCGCCACCGTCGAGCGCACGTTAGCGCCGATGGGCGTAGCGTCAATCAGGTTTGCGCGGGCAATACCCTCGGCATCGACCCAACGCACGTGCTCCGGCAGGCGCCCACCAGCTGCCTGCGCCTTAAGCGCCGGAATGAGCGTCTCGAGTACCAACGTCGTCTTACCCGAACCCGAAACACCCGTAACCGCGACCAAGCGACCGCGCGGGATATCGACTTCGAGCGGCTTGACGGTATGGATGGCATCGGTCGCCATGCGGATGTGGCCCCGGTCGAACATTTCGTCGTCAGTCACCTGTGGGCGCAAACGCTTGGGCTCGGCGCGCAAAAACGGCGCGATGCGACTGCCCTGCGATTGTTCGACCTCGTCTACCGTACCAGCGGCGATCACGTTGCCACCGCCCGCTCCGGCAACGGGGCCCATCTCGACCAGATAGTCGGCTTCCGCCAGTACGCGCGTATCGTGGTCGACAACGACCACGGTGTTGCCGTCATCCACCAGATCGCGCATCACGCCCACCAAGCCGTCGACATTGGCGGGATGCAAGCCGATTGAAGGTTCGTCCAGCACATAAAGCACACCCGTCGACCGGTTACGCACCACGCGAGCAAGCTGCACGCGCTGGCGCTCACCCGTGGAGAGCGTGGCACCGGCGCGATCGAGTGAAAGGTAATCGAGACCCAGGTCGACCAGACGACGGGCCGCGCTCAAAAACGAATCGCAGATATCCGTCGCCATGGGCCGCATCTCGACCGGCAAGGATGAGGGCACCCCGCGCACCCACTCGACCGCATCACCAAGCGTCATGGCCGCGGCCTGTGCCAGATTGATACCGCGCACCTGAGGCTGGCGCGCAGCCTCGGAGAGACGCGTGCCGCCGCAATCGCGGCATGCTCCCTCGCGCAAAAAGCGTGCAACGCGTTTGAGGCCCTTGTCGTCCTTAACCTTGGCGAGCGCATTCTCGACGGTATAGACGGCGTTGTAATAGGTAAAGTCGAGCGGCGTGGCGCCCTCGCCGTTTTTGGGAACGTAGAGAATGTGTTTCTTAACCGCCGGGCCGTGGAACACGATATCGCGCTCTTGAGGCGTGAGCTGGCTAAACGGCACGTCGGTGCGTACGCCCATCTCGCCGGCGACCTGCTTCATCAAATCCCACATGAGCGTACCCCAGGGAAGCACCGCGCCCTCGTTGATAGTCTTTGACTCGTCGGGCACCAGGCTCGCTTCGTCCACCTCGCGCATGACACCGGTGCCGCCACAAGTGGGACACGCACCGCCGCTATTGAAAGCCAAATCCTCGGCACTCGGCGCGTAGAACTCGCGGCCGCATGTCGGACACGTGAGTGACAGGCCCGCAGCCACGTTAAGGCTCGGCTCCACGCGTGCCCCGCAATGTGGGCACACGTGATGGGCGCAACGGCTAAAGAGCAGACGCAGGCTATTGTTGAGCTCGGTCATGGTGCCAAAAGTGGAACGCACGCCCGGCACGCTCGGACGCTGGTGCAGTGCGAGCGCCGCCGGTACGTGCAAGACCTCATCCACCTGGGCATGTTCGGCCTGCGTCAGACGACGGCGAGTATAGGTGCTGAGCGCCTCCAGGTAACGGCGCGAGCCCTCGGCATAAAGAACCCCCAGCGCCAGCGAACTCTTGCCCGAACCCGACACGCCGGCAATGCCCACGAGCTTTCCCAGCGGAATATCAATATCGATGTCCTTGAGGTTATGGACACGCGCGCCACGCACCTCGATAGCCTGCGGGCTCATCTTCTGTTCCGTCACCTTTATCACCCTACTCATGCCATAAAACTCGATCGCGAATGTACGCGCCCAGCATGGGCACGGTAAACCGGACGAGGCCGTATCCAGCAGCCTCGATGACGCGCTCGCGAATCAGGCTTGCGCGATATTTACTCGCCCAGCTCTGGGTGCGATCGCAACGCTCAATGATATCCGCCATGCGCGTCGGTTTACCCTCGTCAGCAGCCATGGCCTCGATAAAGAGGCGTTGTGGACTGCGCAGCCCGTAATACAGAGGCGCGTCAACCGCTTCGTAGAACTCGGAGACGGCATCGGCGTAGCCAGCCTCGACATCGCACACTTCAATGACCTGAGAGCCATGCCGGACAGCAGCCCGCCACATGTAATATCCCACCAGCTGAACCATATAGGGATGCCCCATGCTCTTGCGTGCCGCAAGGTCCGCCGTCTCCGCGTCAACGTAAAGACCAGCGTCTTTGACCGTCTGGATATACGAATCGCGCACCTTGGGCAAAGATATCGCCCCCAGCGTACGCTGCTGGGCACGCCGCAAAAACGTCACGCTCGGCTCTTCGAGCAAGTCATCAACCATACTGGGCAATCCAGCGAACACCAGCGCAAGACCGCGCTGGTCGCTATCGGGCAATCCCGTAGCATCCTGATCTCCGAGCACTTGCTGATAGAGAACGGCGAGAGCCGCCAGTTCCTCGATAGACGCCGATTGCGCCTCGTCAATCGCAAACAGTATGCCCTTGCCTGGACCGAGCTTCTTGAGGCGCTCGTTGACCAGCCCTCGTAACGTTTCACCCTTTGCTCGCGCCGCCTCGACCGACATCCGGCCAAACGACGGAAAGAACTCCATTGACGTCACAACGGGTTTATTCGAGCGAAGCGCATCGGCCAGGCGGTCGCATAAGCCAAGCGAAGCGGAATCGGAGATAACCGCCCATCCACGCTCGCTGGCTAGACGTTGCAGCTCCCGCAGGAGAACCGTTTTGCCACAGCCGCGGTTTCCCGTAATGAGCATGAGCCTTCCGGGGGCACCGGCGCCGTTATCGAGCCCTTCCTCACAATCCTCGATGACCGACTCTCGACCGATGAGCATCGGAGGCCGCTTGCCTGCCGTTGGCTTAAAGGGATTTGGATTCATGTCGGCCTCCTCAGATCGGTAAACCCTGGTAACAGTTATACCAACTTATACCGAGTTATACCATCAGCAGGTGACAAAGGGACTGTCCCTCTTGCAGCGTCGGCGCCAAAATCAATTAGTCAAGGATCAGAGGGTTCAAAAATCTACCATTTCTACCCCGTCCCCTAATGGCAGAAGAAGGTGGGGTCGGCGGGGCGATAGGAGCGGAAGGTGGCGGGATCGACCTTTACGTGAGCTGCGGCGGGTACGTCGTACCATTTGACCGTGTAGCCGGCGCCGTGAGAACAAAAGACCGAGTCGGGCGTGTTGGGCAGATCGGCCTCGGGCTCATAGGCGGCCGTCTCGATGACGCGCTCGGCATCATGGCAAGCCGCATAACCGGCGAACTCCAGGTACAGATGACCGCGGCCGCTTGTGTAGGCAGCTACCTCCAGGGCATAGTCCTGCACCTCGGATGCCGGCACGCGACCCACAAGCTTCGCCCGGTCCCCCGCCATCGTCGGCGGCTCGTACTCGGCACCCATGCGCGTGGCATCTGAAAGCGCCTGACCCACGCACTCCCCCGGCACCTCGAGCTCAAAGTGGTACCACGGCTCCAACAGCACCGCCGCGCCGGCCTCACGCGCCTGCATGAGCCCCTGGCGAATCGCGCGGTACGTGGCCTGGCGAAAATCGCCGCCCTCGGTGTGCTTGGCATGCGCACGGCCGCCCGTGAGCGTAATGCGCACATCGGTGATGGGCGAGCCGGTCAGCACGCCCAGGTGATCGCGCTCCATGGCGTTGGTGAGTGCCAAACGCTGCCAGTTAAGATCGAGCTCATCGGTCGAGGTCACGGTGCCAAACTGCACGCCCGAACCCGCTGGCAACGGCTCCAGACGCAGATGCACCTCGGCATAGTGGCGCAGTGGCTCAAAGTGACCCACGCCCTCGACCGGCTGCGAAATAGTCTCCTTATAGAGAATGCCGCCAGACTCAAACGCAACCGGAAGACCAAAACGATCAGCCAACACCCGCTGCACGACCTCGAGTTGCACGGCGCCCATCAGCTGTAAATGAATCTGCTCAAGATGAGTGTTCCAGCTTACGCCGAGCATGGGATCTTCGTCCGCTAACTCAGTCAGCGCTTTGAACACCGCATGGACATCGTGTTCGCCCGGAAGCACCGTATAGGTGAGGACCGGCGCAATGACAGGCGCATCGCCCGCGGGCTCCGCGCCCAGGGCGTCCCCCGGGCGAACGTGCGCAAGACCCGTCACGGCGCAAATACCGCCAGCAGCAACTTCTTGGGCAAGCTCATACTTCTCGCCGTTATAGATGCGTACCTGATCGACCTTCTGCTCCCATGCCTCGGCACCGGAACGTCCGGCAATCATCTGCTTGGCATGCAGCGTGCCGCCGGTCACCTTAACCCATGCCAAGCGCTCGCCGCGATCCCCGCGGCTGACACGATAGACGCGCGCGGCAAACTCCGGGAGCCACGCCTGTTCACGCATCAGCGCGCATATACCATCCAACAGCTCGTCCACGCCTTGGTCCTTGAGCGCCGAGCCGGCAAAGCAGGGAAAGAGCTTGCGCTCGGCAACCATGCGCGACAGCGTTGCGACAGAAAGCTCACCCGCATCAAGAAACTCCTCGAGCGCCGACTCGTCCAACGCAGCAGCGTCCTCCTGAACGGCGCCGCCCGCCAGCAGTTCGCTGGCGTCTAGGCAGCCCTCGGAAAAACGCTGCCCAAGTTGTGCCAGCAAAACATCGCGGCCGGGATTCTCCAAATCGATTTTGTTGATATAGATGAACGTCGGGATGTCATAGCGCGCGAGCAGGCGCCACAGGGTTTCGGTGTGCCCCTGCACGCCATCGTTGGCACCCACGACCAAAATCGCATAGTCGAGCGCGCGCAGCGTGCGCTCCGCCTCGGCCGAAAAATCGACGTGGCCGGGCGCATCCACAAGCATGACGTGGGTATCGCCGTGGTCGAGCACGGCCTGCGACGAGAAAATCGTAATGCCACGCTCGCGCTCGATCTCGTTCGTATCCAGATGCGAATCGCCATCGTCAACGCGGCCGCGCTTGCGAATGCGACCCGCGTTAAACAGCATGGCCTCGGCCAGCGTGGTCTTACCGGCATCGACATGCGCCAAGATTCCAACGACCGCTTGCTTCGACATGGCTCTCCTCTTATTACAAGCCCATCGCACGCGGCAACGGGCACTCACGCTCCACACTGGATGATACAATTTACGGGCCGGCGGGCGAAGCGGGCCCTATCCCCCGACCGAGCTCATCGCCCCGCGTTGCCGCGCGGCGCTTTTCGTAGGTTCGCGCCTTGCGAAAGCCGGCTTGCAAAACAGCGCAGCGAACGAAAATGGCCCCACCCGGAGCCATTTTCGTCCGCGCGAATTGTTGATACGCGCCCTCGCTCTTATGCCTCGCGCAGCCAGTCAAACGCAACACGCGGTGTGCCGTCCGACACGCACACGATACCGGCACGCTTAAACCCGGCCTTGGTGATTGCGCCCTGCATGGGCAGGTTGTCCTGATGCGTGTCGATACGCAGATGGTCGATGCGTTCCTTGGCAAAGGCAAACATCGCAGCCGCGACACCATGCGTGGTGCCGTCGGATGCCACGCGGTGCAGCACAGCGTACGGAGTGTCGCTACGCCACTGGCCACCCTCGACCACATCGTAGGAACTGTCCGGCCCCGGCAGGAAGGCAAACGTCGCCACCACGCGACCGTCGACTTCGCACACATAGCTGCCACCGGCGGCGATATCGGCAGCCAGCTGCTCGGCCGAAGGCGTGCCCTCGGGCCACTGCGTGGCATTGCCGTGTGCGCGCATAAAAGCGCGGGCAACGTCGTAGATAGCCATGACGGCGGGAATGTCGGTATCGAGGGTTTTTCTGATCATCACGCGGCAACCTCACGTTTATTGGTATCACTTTAGTTGAGCAATGATACCAACGTTTGGAGAGGGGCGCGATGCAGATGGGAAGCAAAAAGCGAGCCGCCTGGTCAAAGGCCAAAAGCGAGTTTTTGGGCGCTGCCACGGGCGGCGATATGAGCGACCTATTTGCGCGCGAAGACGAGCGCCGCGACGCCCTGGACGCCGGGCGCGATGAAGCCTGGCGCTACAAATCGTGCGAGCGCAAAAACCGTTACGACACGCGCGCCGAGGCCGAGGCAGTTATGGCCGACTGCGAAAACCGCGGACGCCGCGGGCTGGCCTGCTACAAATGCGAATACTGCGGCGGCTGGCACCTGACATCGCACCCATGGAAATAGGCGTCGCATCGGCACGGCACTGATAGAGCGCCAACCATCGCACGCAAGCTACGGGCGCGGCGGCACCAAAACATCGTAGCGAACGGCCTTGCCCGCAAGTTGATAGCTCGGCTTAACGCCGGCAAGCAGCGGCCCCTTCACCGGCCGCTTGATAACGACCTTGCGCGGGTGCACCGCAAGCGCAGCTTCGACTAGCGTCTCCTCATCGGCACACGGCTGTTCCAAATGGTGCAAGAGTTGGAACTTCTTTTTCACCGCCGCGCTCTTGGTGCGCTCGGGAAACATGGGATCCAGATACACCACGTCGGGAGCGGCAAGCTCGCCCTGCCCGATCAGCTCAGCTACATGGCGAAGGCCGGCAATGCTGTCCTCGCCCGCATGTAAGCGCATGCGCGACACGGCAGCTGCAAGCGCCGGATCATCTGCCGCGCGATCCAAGGCATCCTTGAGGAGCGCCGCGATCACGCAATCCTGCTCATACAGATCGACGCTAAAGCCCGCGGCCGCCAGCAGCAGCGAATCCTCGCCAAAGCCTGCCGTGGCGTCAATCGCCCATGGTTGCTCGATGCCTTTTGTGCGCGCAGCCTTTACCAGCAGCTCTTGCTGCAGACGGCCCTGCTTGAGCCGTGGAAGCATGCGGCCGAAATCGGCGCGCAGCTCCATCGTGCCGTCGGTGAGCGTGAGACCCTCGGACTTCCCGGTCAGCTCAAGCCCCGCGGCCCGAGCAACAAAAAAGGGATCGACGACGCCCATGGGCACTCCTTAACAAGCAAAACGAATACGTGAGTGCCGTTTATGTCGGCACCCAACCGTCCGCTATTGTCCCACATGCGACATGGTCCACAGCATTCCAATGCAAAGCACCGCCATCAATCCCGTGCACACGGCAGCGATCACGGAATCACTCATGCGCCTTCCCAACGACCGCGGCTCACGCACTTGCTTGACTCCGTACATCATGGCTCCTCCTTCGGTCCAGCTCTTACCATGGCCCCATCATCGCAGCGCCGCGCATACGCTGCCATCGATTTGACTTACGCCCAGCTTTCCTTTTTGAAAGGTTGGACCGTACAGGCAAGATACGCTTTCAAACGCATGCATCGCCCCGTTGAACTACAATGTGCTTCACCATATGTGCAGCACATTGGGGTACGTCAGGTTGGCGTACTCGTATCGAAAGGACCAGCCATGAGCTCCGCTCGTAAGACTCTCAAAATCCTTGCCCTCGTCTACTTTGTTTTGGGCATCGCCAGCCTCGTCATCGCCGGCGTCGGCATCGCCAGTGGCAACCTCGATTCCACGTACGGGTCAAACGCCATGCTCGCCGCGGTCGTGCTGGTCGCCAAGGGCGTTGTCGATCTTGCCGCAGGTGTTGCAGGCATCAAGGGTGCCAACAAGCCTTCGCAGGTGGATGGCGCGTTTAAGCTCGGCATCGTTGCCGCAATCGCCACGATTGCGCAGGCCGTGCTCACGCTTCCCGCGCTCGGCGGCAGCTCCGTCAATATCATCGCCTTTGTCATCGTGGTGTACGACCTGTTCTTTGTTCAGCAGGCACACGCCGTTAAGGCCGAGAACAAGGACCGCCTGTAAGCGCTCGCTTCTCATAACCTCTGCAGCCAAGCAACTAAAAAGGGCCGATCGCGCATCTCCGCGGTCGGCCCTTTACGTTTGCCAGATAAAACCTACCGAAATAAACCTGTCCCTTTTTGGCAGGCTGTTAGCTGTGGCGGTACTCGGCGATGATGAAGTCGATGTCGGTTTGAAGGGTATCCAAATTTGCCAGGCGCTCTTTGTCGGCAGGGCGCGTGCGGTAGTAG
>CANNPG010000034.1:0-9054 GCA_947507375.1 uncultured Collinsella sp.
CAACGGTTTCGAGTACATCATCGAGTACGTCGAGAACGATATCGGCAAGGGTGTCGTGGGTGAGAACTGGAAGAAGCACTTCCCGTTCCTGTGCTCGCTTTTCCTGTTCATCCTGATCAATAACATGATCGGCCTGATCCCGGGAATGAAGCCCGGCACCGGCGCAATCGGCTCCACCGCCGCACTCGCCATTTTCGCCTTCGTGTACTTCATCTACTACGGATGCAAGGCTCACGGCGTGATCGGCTACATCAAGAGCCTCGCCCCGCAGGGCGTGAGCTTCCCGATGAACGTGCTCGTGTGGGTCGTCGAGCTTTTCTCGACCTTCCTGCGCCTCATCACGCTCGCCGTCCGTCTGTTCTGCAACATGTTCGCAGGACACGTGGTCATGGGCTCGTTCGCCATCATGGCGAGCATGTTCATGCAGCCGCTGCTTCAGCAGGTTTCCGCGGCCCACGCCGTCGGCGCCCTGCCTTCGCTGGCCTGGCTTGCCATCCTCATCCTGATCTATGCGATCGAGCTTGTGGTCGGCGCCATCCAGGCTTACGTCTTCACGGTCCTTACCGCCGTGTATGTCTCCGAGGCAGAGGAGGTCGCGGAGGAGGAGTAATCTTCCGTTCGCGCCTTAAAGGTAAGGCAATTCGTTAAACCGCCGGTGCCCGTACCCATGGAGCCCGGCAGTTATAAAAAGGTTATCCTGCGTGAAATAAGACACGCACGACAAAGGAGGAATCGTGGGAGTTATCGGTTACGGTCTCGGTGTTATCGGCGCTGGTCTTGCTATCGGCCTGTCTGCTCTGGGTGCTACGGGTGCTATGGCCCGTCAGCCTGAGGTCCAGGGCCGCGTGTTCACCGTCTTCATCATGGGCTCCGCCTTCGGCGAGGCTCTGGCTCTGATCGGCTTCGTTGTCGCGCTGATCGTTAAATAGCACGGAGCGTCAAGTATGAATCTTTCATCCCAGAAGAGCGCGATCGCACTCTCCGCGTCCGCGGCCGCGCTGCTTATGCCGGTTTCCGCGTTCGCCGAGGACGGCGCTGCCGGTGCGGACATCCTCATCCCTAAGATGGCGGAGTTCATCCCGGCGCTTATCGCCTTCCTGATCATCTGGATCGTGCTGGCAAAGGTCGCCCTGCCGGGCATCATGAAAACCATGGAGGAGCGCGGCAAGAAGATCGAGGAGAGCCTCGACGAGGCCGAGAAGACCAAGCAGGAGGCTATCGCCAAGCGCGCTGAGTCCGACTCGATCGTCACCGACGCCCGTCGTCAGGCTGCCGACATCGTTCTCGAGGCCCGTAAGGACGCCGAGTCCGAGCGCGCCCGTATCATCGAGGCTGCTCACAAGGAGGCCGAGGAGATCATCGCCAAGGCCCATACGACCGTCGAGGACGAGCGCAAGTCCATTTACGCCGGTGCCGCGAGCTCCATCGCCGACCTGTCCGTTGCCGTCGCCACCAAGATCGTGGGCGAGGCACTCGAGGACGATGCCGAGCAGAAGAAGCTCATCGAGCGCTACATCCAGGAAGCAGGTAGCCTGAATGCCGACTAGCCGCTATCAGGACAAGGTGCTCGAGACCTACGCGCGCTCCCTTCTGGAAGCCGCTAAGGCCGAGGACCATGTGTTTGAGGACCTCGAGATGATCGAGCGCCTGGCTTCTGCCAGCCCCGAGATCATCGCCGTGCTCGACACCATGTCCAAGCGCGACCAGCTCGACCTTCTTCCCAAGGTGGCAGCTGCCTTTAAGTATGTTGCCGAGGAAGACGAGGATGTAGTGGGCGTGACCGTCACCACGGCGATCCCGCTCGACGACGAGCTGCGTCAAACCATCACTAAGAAATGCGAGCAGGACTTCGGCCGCAAGGTATTCCTTATCGAGCAGGTCGACCCGTCTATCGTGGGCGGCCTGGTGCTCGAGGCCCGCGGCGAGCGTCGTGACATTTCCGTCAAGACGCAGCTGCGCATCGCGCAGGAGACCCTCGCAAACTCTGCTAATTCGTACGGAGGTGAAGCCTAATGTCCGAAACCCTCAATGCCCAGGATATCGCCAAGAAACTGCAGGAGCAGCTCACGAGCCTCTCCGCGACGGTCGATACGCATGAGGTTTCAACGGTCGATGAGGTAGGCGACGGCATCGCGCGCGTCTCCGGCCTCAAGAGCGCCATGGCAGGCGAGCTTCTGGAGTTCAAGAGCTCCGATACCGGTGAGACCGTCTTCGGCCTTGCCCAGAACCTTGACCGTGACGAGGTCGGCGCCGTTCTGTTCGGTGCCGTCGACTCCATCAAGGAAGGCGACGAGTGCCGCACCACTGGCCGCGTTATGGATATCCCCGTGAGCCGTGCCATGCTCGGCCGCGTCGTCAATCCGCTCGGCCAGCCCATCGACGGCCTGGGCGACATCGTCGCTACGCACCGTCGCCCCATCGAGTTCAAGGCTCCCGGCGTCATCGATCGTACCCCGGTGTGCGAGCCGGTTCAGACCGGTCTGCTCGCTATCGACTCCATGGTGCCTATTGGCCGCGGTCAGCGTGAGCTCATCATCGGTGACCGTAAGACCGGTAAGACCGCCATCGCCATCGACGCTATCCTCAACCAGCGCGGCAAGGGCATGGTCTGCATCTATGTCGCCATCGGCCAGAAGGCCTCCACGGTTGCCAACATCCGCGAGACCCTCGCTCAGCACGGTGCGCTCGACTACACCATCATCGTTTCGGCCACCGCTGCCGATTCCGCCCCTATGCAGTACATCGCGCCTATGGCCGGTGCCGCTATTGGCGAGTTCTTTATGTACAACGGCGAGGACGGCAAGCCCGCCAGCGAGACCAACCCCGGCGGCCACGTGCTCGTCATCTACGATGACCTGTCCAAGCAGGCTGTGGCCTACCGTCAGATGTCGCTGACGCTGCATCGTCCGCCCGGACGCGAGGCCTATCCTGGCGACATCTTCTACCTGCACTCTCGTCTGCTCGAGCGTGCCGTCAAGATGTCCAAGAAGAACGGTTACGGCTCCATGACGGCACTGCCGATCATCGAGACCCAGGACGGCGACGTCTCGGCCTACATTCCGACCAACGTCATTTCCATTACCGATGGTCAGATCTACCTGCAGTCCGAGCTCTTCTTCCAGGGTCAGCGCCCGGCAGTCGACGTGGGTATCTCCGTGTCCCGCGTCGGTGGCGATGCGCAGACCAAGGCCATGAAGCAGGTCGCCGGCAACCTCCGTCTGGACCTCGCTTCCTATCAGGAGCTCGCTGGCTTTACGCAGTTCGGCTCCGACCTCGACGAGGCTACTCAGAAGCAGCTGACCCACGGTGCTCGCATGACCGAGCTCCTGAAGCAGCCGCGTTACAAGCCGTTTGAGGTTGGCGAGCAGATCGTTACGCTGTTCGCTGGCAACGAGGGCTTCCTGGATGACCTGGAGATCGCCGACGTGCTGCCTTTCCGTGCCGAGCTCATCGAGTACATGGACAATGGCTTTGGTTCGCTGCTCGACAAGGTTCGCGCCAAGAAGATCGATGATGACACCAAGGCTGAGCTCTTGCGCGTCATCGGCGACTTCAAGCAGCAGTTCATGGCCAAGCACCATTCGGATGTTTCTGGATCAGAGGAGAACTAAGCCCCATGGCCAACCTTCGCGACATTAAGAAGCGAATCTCCTCGGTTACCACGACCAAGCAGATCACGCGCACGATGGAGATGGTCTCTACGGCCAAGATTCGTCGTGCCCTCGATCGCTCCAAGCAGGCCGAGCCCTATAAGGAGGCGCTGACCGACGTCATGTTGACGGTCGCCGGCGACGCCTCCTGTTCGGGCACCGATCCCATGCTGCAGAAGCATGGGAGCGTCAAGCATGGCCTGATTGTCGTTATTGCCTCGGACCGCGGCCTTGCCGGCGGTTTCAATACGACGGTGGAGCGCACGGCCGAAAAGCTCGCCGCTTCTTGGGCGAACGACGGCATCGAATGCGAGATCATCGCGTGCGGGCGTAAGCCGGCCACGTATTTCCGTGACCGCGCAAACGTTGTCATGCACTTTGAGGGCAACTCCTCTGAGCCCGATTTCAATCAGGCCCGCATGATCTCCTCTCATATCTGCGATGCGTATCGTGCCGGTGAGCTTGACCGTGTCGAGCTTGTCTACCACCACGCCAAGAACCGCGTGGATCAGGAGCTTCGCGTCGAGCATCTGTTGCCGCTCGACCCCGAGATGATCGCTATGGCCCACGGTCCGCGTAAGAACGAGACCGACGCCCCTAAGCGCATCTCGTCCACGTTCGAGTTCGTGCCCTCTCCCGAGCATGTTCTCGGCAAGCTTGTGCCGTCTTATATCCTGACGGTCATCTACCAGGCCCTGATCGATTCGGCGGCTGCCGAGCAGGGTGCACGCCGCAAGGCCATGCACTCCGCGACGGAAAACGCCACCGCGATCATCTCGACCCTTACCCGCACGTATAGTCGCGTGCGCCAGGCTTCGATCACGACCGAGATTAACGAGATCGTCGGCGGAGCCTCAGCATTGGAGGAACAGTAATGGCTAATAACACCGTAAAGCTTGCGGTCGAGGAAGCCACCAAGAAGACGACTGCCGGTGATGGTCGCATCGTGCGAATCATCGGCCCTGTCGTCGACGTCAAGTTTGACGGCGCGGTGCCCCCGATCTACAACGCGCTCACGGTCGAGGCCGAGACCCCGATCGGTCATCTGAGCACGATCCTCGAGGTCGAGAGCCAGCTTCCGGGCGGCGTCGTCCGCACGGTCGCCATGTCCTCGACCGACGGCCTGCAGCGCGGCCTCATCGCCACCGATACCGGTGAGCCCATGAAGATGCCCGTTGGTCCCAAGACGCTCGGCCGCATTTGGAACGTCATGGGCAAGCCCGTCGACGGCAAGCCCATGCCCGAGGTGGAGGAGTTCTACCCCATCCACCATGCAGCGCCCCGTTTCGACGAGCTCACCACCAAGACCGAGATCTTCGAGACCGGCATCAAGGCCGTCGACCTGCTCGAGCCCTACATCCGTGGCGGCAAGACGGGCCTGTTCGGCGGCGCCGGCGTCGGCAAGACCGTTCTGATTCAGGAGCTCATCAACAACCTCGCCCAGGAGCACGGTGGTACCTCGGTGTTCACCGGCGTCGGCGAGCGTACCCGCGAGGGCACCGACCTGTTCCTCGAGATGAGCGAGTCTGGCGTTATCGACAAGACCTGCTTGGTCTATGGTCAGATGAACGAGCCGCCCGGAGCGCGTCTGCGCATCGGTCTGGCCGGCCTTACCACCGCTGAGTACTTCCGCGATCGCGGCCAGGACGTTCTGCTGTTCATCGACAACATCTTCCGCTTCTCCCAGGCAGGTTCCGAGGTTTCCGCACTGCTGGGCCGTATGCCGTCCGCCGTTGGTTACCAGCCCACGCTGGCAACCGAGATGGGCGACCTCCAGGAGCGCATTACCTCGACCAAGACGGGCTCCATTACCTCCGTCCAGGCTGTCTACGTCCCCGCAGACGACCTGACCGACCCGGCGCCTGCCACGACGTTTACGCACCTCGATGCCACCACGGTTCTTTCGCGTAGCATTTCGTCGCTCGGCCTGTTCCCGGCTATCGACCCGCTCGCGTCTTCCTCCGACGCTCTCGATCCCTCGATCGTCGGCGAGGAGCACTACCGTGTCGCCGTCAAGGTCCAGGAGCTCCTGCAGGAGTACTCCGACCTTCAGGACATCATCGCCATTCTGGGTATGGACGAGCTGTCCGAGGAGCAGCGCCTTACGGTCAACCGTGCCCGTAAGATTCAGCAGTTCCTCTCGCAGTCCTTCCACGTCGCCGAGAAGTTCACCGGCAATCCCGGTGTCTACGTCCGCGTCGAGGATACCGTCCGCTCTTTCGCCGAGATTGTCGATGGCAAGGCCGATGACCTGCCCGAGCAGGCTTTCCGCTATGCTTCCACGATTGAGGACGTGCGCGAGCGCGCCCGCAAGATGGGGGAGAAGTAGGTTATGCGTATCCGCATCGTGTGCCCCGTGAGCTGCGCCTATGAGGGCGACGCTGCGTTTGTGTCGATTCCGTCCACGGATGGCGAGTTTGGCGTCCTGCCCGCTCACTCCAGCGAGATCTGCACGATCGACCGCGGTTACGTTCGCGTTTCCGATAAGGCCATGGGCACTGTCGACCACACGTTTGCCGTGGCCGGCGGCTATGCCCAGGTTGCGGACGATGTCGTGACCGTTCTCGCCGAGCGCGCTTGCGATTTGGCGACCGTCGATGCCGACAAGCTTAAAGCTGATATTCAAGGTTTTGAAGAGAAGCTGGGTAATTTGTCGGAGGATGATGCACGCCGCGCCTACCTCTATAATGAAATCGCATGGTGTAAGCTCAAGCTTGCCCAATAGTCAAACGATTTAGCGTTCGACCATTTGCGAACACATCATGCCCGGGATGGCCCAGCCATCCCGGGCATGCTTTTTGAAAGGGTAGACCTTGGATATTATCCGCGTTGAGGGTGGCCACGCCATCGGAGGCTCCGTGCCCGTTTCGGGCGCCAAGAACTCCGCGCTCAAACTCATGGCGGCAACGCTTCTGGCGCCGGGCAAGACGACGCTGCAGAACGTGCCCGATATTTCCGATGTCCACGTGATGGGCAAGGTGCTCAAAGGCATGGGCGCTACGATCGATGTTCTCGACGAGCATACGCTCGAGATTGATACCTCTCAGGTCGATTCATGGGAGGCCCCCTACGAGCTCGTTGCCAAGATGCGTGCTTCCACCGCCGTCATGGGACCCCTGCTGGGTCGCTTCCATCGCGCCAAGATTGCCATGCCGGGCGGCTGCAACCTGGGTGCTCGCAAGATCGATATGCACATTCTTGGTCTTGAGGCCCTGGGCGTTGAGTTCGATACCGCCCACGGTTACATCAACGCTAATGCGCCCCAAGGTCTGCGCGGTACCACCGTCACGCTCGAGTTCGCCAGCGTCGGTGCGACCGAGAACCTCATCATGGCCTCTGTGCGCGCACAGGGCACCACGGTTATCGACAATGCCGCCCGCGAGCCCGAGATCGTCGATCTCGCTAACATGCTCAACGAGATGGGCGCCAAGATTGTTGGCGCCGGTACGCCCGTCGTGACTATCGAAGGCGTGGAAGAGCTCCATCCCGTTACCCATCGCGTGGTGGGCGACCGCATCGAGGCCGGTACCTTTATCGTTGCCGGTGCGTTGATGGCCGACGATCGCGGTGTCGACGTCACGGGTTTTTGCCCCATTCACTTGGGCATGGTGCTCAAGAAGATGGAGCTCATGGGTATCGACTGCGAGCGCGTCGAAGATGGCGTCCATGTGAACCGTGCCGAGCGTATCAAGCCGGTCGACATCCAGACGCTTCCGTTCCCCGGTTTCCCGACCGACATGCAGGCGCAGATTATGGTGCTCTCCGCCCTTGCCGACGGCAGTTCCGTTATTACCGAAAACATCTTCGAGAATCGCTTTATGTTTGCCTCTGAGCTGGTGCGCATGGGTGCCGACATTCGTATCGAGAGCCATCATGCCATGATTCATGGCGTCAAGGGCTTCTCGGGTGCACAGGTTACCTCGCCCGATCTGCGTGGCGGAGCGGCCCTCGTCGTAGCGGGCTTGATCGCCGACGGGACGACCGAGGTTTCGGCCATCCATCACATCAAGCGCGGCTACGAGCAGTTTGTCGAAAAGCTGCAGGCGCTCGGCGCGCATGTCGAGCATGCTACCGTCCCCGATCCCGTCATCTACTAATACAGGTTGCCTATGTTTAATAAAAAGCCCCTCGCGGATACCACCGCCCGAAGACCCTCAACTGGTGCGCAGGCCAAGATCTACAGTCGCGATAACGTGGCTCGCTATTCCGAGCGCGCTCGTCAACGTCGTCGTAGCCACACGATTCGTCACGTCGCGCTCATTGTCGTGCTTGGCGTGCTGCTGAGTGCCACTACCGCTGCCGGCCTGTGGTTTGCCACCATTATGGGCAAGCTCGGCGATTCTAATGTCATTACCGACAATCTGCGTCGGGTTCTGGTTGACACCGATGAGGCAAAGGATCCGTTCTACGTGCTGCTTCTTGGCACCGACGGCCGTCCGGGTGAGGATACGTATCGTGCCGACTCGATTATCCTGGCACGCATCGACCCCACGCAAAAGCAGGCGACGCTCATTTCCGTTCCGCGCGACACCAAGGTCGAGTACAAGGGCGAGACCATGAAGATCAACGCCTGCCATACCGTTGGCGGCGCCGAGGCCATGGTCGAGGCGGTCAACGAGCTGTGCGGTGTTCAGATTTCCCACTATGCCGAGGTCAGCTTCGACGGTATGCAGGCGCTGATTGATTCGGTTGGCGGTATCGACATTAACGCAACCGATGATGTTGACGACCCCGAGCACCTGGATATTAAGATTACCGCCGGCCAGCAGCATATGGACGGTGCCACCGCCCTTACCTATGCCCGCTGCCGCTACACCTATGCCGACGGCGATTACACGCGCATGCGCCACCAGCGTCAGGTACTTGGCGCCCTTGCCAACCAGATTCTCAATAACTTCGATGCCACGAAGATCTTTGGCCTGGTTAATTCGCTGTCCGATATGCTCGTAACCGATATGAGCGTTCAGGATATCGTGGCTACGGTCAACGCCATGCGCGGTATGGATGTCGACGGTATCTACTCGGCCAACCTGCCCTCGTACGCCGACGACAGCACCATGATCGACGGTGTGAGCTACGTCTTTGTCTACGAGGACGAGCTCAAGGAAATGATGGAGCGCGTCGATGCCGGCAAGGATCCCAAGGGTCCCAACACCATGGGTCTTTCCGACGGTTCCCGCTCTACGATCGGCGACCTGAACAACAACACGTCTGACGATTACGCAAACGGTACCGCAACCTCATCGGTCAGCTCTGACGATTCCGATGACTCAAGCGATTCGAGCGATTCGGACTACTACGAAGAGCCCACCGGCGACGGTAACGGCTACGAGGCCAACTATTAGAGTTACGCGGTTTTACCAAACCGCGTAACCAGTTGACGCTGCAAACCCGCCAGAGCGGC
>CANNPG010000035.1:0-9028 GCA_947507375.1 uncultured Collinsella sp.
CTATCACAAGCGACGGGCACTGTCGCAGGGTAAAGCTAATAGATATTGCATATGCACAAAAATGACTACAGCTTGTATGGAGTCACTCAAAGATGCCGGTCTGCCTGCAGATTATGCAGGCGTTGAAAATGCATAAAGGTGTGAATGAGCTGCGTCTGTTATCGAATACTCTTACCTATCAGAGTTGTGTGCTTTTCCTGCATAAAGTACGGGTTTGCGCACGTCAGCGTGTTATTCTAGACATACGTAAATTCGTATAAGTTGGAGGTAGCATGTTCTCAATCGGTCAACACGTCATTCATCCGGGCCAGGGAGTCTGCACCGTCGTCGGTTTTAGGGACGACACACCGCAGCCCATGCTGCTGCTCGAGACCAAGCAGGGACATGCGCAGACGATCCTCATGTACCCCGTGGCGCAGGCCGACCGTCTGCACGCCGCCATCTCTCAGCAAGATGCCGAGCACCTGCTGAGCCACTATGACGAGCTGGAGTGCGACACCTTTACCGAGCGCAACAGCTCGCTTGAGGAGACACACTTTAAGCAGCAGCTCAAGCTGGGCGCGCCCGAGACGGTCCGCGTGGCAAAGACCATGATGCACCGCATCCGCCAGGCCGAGGAAGCTGATAAAAAACCCAGCTCCTACTACATGCGCGTACTCAAGGAGGCCAAACGCCGCTCCATCGAGGAGTTCGCCGTGGCCCTTGGCGTCACCGAGGAGGCCGCCGAAGCCCGCCTAGCCCAAGCCGCCCTCAACTAACCCATCCGCGCCAAAAACCACCACAAAGGGAACAGGCACCTTTGTGGTGGTTTTCTTGTTCTAGTAGTATTCATTCTTATCGATACCCACGAGCACAAGGAGTCTCTTATGGCAGAGCCGCTTACCGCCGGAATCACCCGCGACCGCGCGTTCGAACTGCTCAACGAGCACAACAAGGACCCGTTCCATATCACCCATGGCGAGACGGTCGAGGGCACTATGCGCTACTTTGCGCGCGAGTTCGACCCCGAGAACGAGGAGTTTTGGGGCATCGTCGGTCTGCTGCACGACCTGGATTGGGAGGAGCATGAGGACGACCCCATGAACCACACCATCTATGCTGCCGAGATTCTTGAGGGCGAAGGTGCGTCTCCCGAGCTCATTCGCGCCATCCAGACGCACACGTCGGACTTCAACACCTCACTACCCAAGCCCGAGCTGCAGATGGAAAAGATCCTGTTTGCCTGCGATGAGCTCACCGGTCTGATCGGCGCTGCAGTCATCATGCGCCCGAGCAAGAGCGTTATGGACTTTACGACCAAGTCGCTCAAGAAGAAGTTCAAGGACAAGCGCTTTGCCGCCGGCTGCTCGCGCGACGTGATTTCGCAGGGCGCCGAGATGTTGGGCTGGGAGCTCCCCGAGCTCTTTGACCGCACCATCGCGGCCATGCAGTCCTTCGCCCCCGACCGAGATACCTTCCAGGCCTAACCGTCAACGCCACCTAAAACCACCACAAAGGGGACAGGCACCTTTGTGGTGGTTTTTGTTTGCGCGGGCGTTAGGGACGGACCTGGCCGGTGCCGCGGAGCTTGTATTTGTAGGTGGTGAGGGCCTCGGCGGCAAAGGGGCCACGGGCGTGGAGTTTTTGGGTCGAGATGCCGATCTCGGCACCCAGGCCAAACTCGCCGCCGTCAGTGAAGCGAGTGCTGGCGTTGGAGTACACGGCCGAGGCATCGACCGCATCCAGGAAGCGCTCGCAAGCATCCGTGTCCTCGGCAACGATGGCCTCGGAGTGCATCGTGCCGTAGCGGTTGATGTGTGCGATGGCCTCGTCCTCGTTTGCCACGACCTTCACGCTCATCTCGAGAGCCAGGTACTCGCGACCCCAGTCCTCCTCAGTCGCGGCGACGTAGTTGTCGCCCTCGGCAAGCCCAGCGTCGGCGCATGCGGCGCACGTAGCCTCGTCGCCGTGAATCAGCACGTCGTGGTCGAGCAGCACGGCAACGACTGCGGGCAGGAAGCGATCAGCAACAGCACAGTCGACCAGCAGCGACTCGGCGGCATTGCACACGCCCACGCGTTGGGTCTTGGCATTGACGATAATGTTGAGCGCCTTATCAAAGTCGGCGGATTCATGCACGTAGATGTGGCAGTTGCCAGTGCCCGTCTCGATCACCGGCACAAGCGACTCGCGCACGCAGCGCTGGATCAGGCCCGCACCGCCGCGCGGAATGAGTACGTCGACGATACCGCGGAGCTTCATGAGCTCGCCAGTGGCCTCGCGGTCGGTGGACTCGATCATCGACACGGCCTCGCGCGGGAAGCCCTTGGCCTCGAGCGCATCGGCCAGCAGCTCGGCGATCATGGCACACGAGTGATAGGCCAGCGAGCCGCCGCGCAGAATACAGGCGTTGCCGGTACGGATGCAGATACCTGCGGCGTCGGCCGTCACGTTGGGGCGCGCCTCGTAGACCATAGCGACCAGGCCCAGCGGCACACTCACACGGGTCAGGTCCACGCCGCTTGCAAGCACGCGGTGGTCGAGCACGCGGCCCACGGGATCGGGCAGCTCGGCGAGCTTTTCCAGGCCGGCGGCCATGCCCTCGACGCGCTCGGGCGTCAGCAGCAGGCGATCGAGCAGTCCGGCCGAGGTGCCCGCATCGCGCGCAGCGGACATATCGAGCTCGTTGGCGGCGACGATGGAGTCGAAACCGTTGCGCAGTGCTGCGGCCATGGCACGCACGGCCTCCTGGCGCTGCTCATCGCTCGCCGTGGCAAGCGAGGCCGACGCTGCCTTGGCGGCAACGGCAAGATCGTGGACATACGTGGCTATATCGACCGACATGGGCGGCCCTTTCTCCTAGAAGTTTGCAACCATGGTAGCCGATTTGCGCATGGCCTCGCCCGCGGCGGTAGAATTGGTCAACCCGAAACACCGCAACGAACGGAAGACTCACATGGCCCTCATCACTTCGTACCACGTCCCCGGCCTTTACGTCGAGGACCACAGCATCGACGTCCCCCTTGACTGGCGCGGCCTGGAGCCGATGCTCCTGGCCGTCGGCAGCACCATGCGCCGCGGCGCTACGCCGGCACCAATCGCCGGCGCGCCCGAGAGCATCAAGCTCTTCTACCGCGTGGTTTGCGCGCCCGACCGCATCAACGACGATCTGCCGCTGCTCCTGTTTTTGCAGGGCGGACCCGGCGGCGAGAGCCCACGTCCGCTGTCGCCCACAAGCGACGGCTGGATCGAGGAGGCCGTCAAGCACTTCCGCGTGGTCCTTCCCGACCAGCGCGGCACCGGACGCAGTAGCTGCGTGGACGGACGCACGATCAAGGCACTGGGTGATCGCGCAACGGCCGCCGGCGCCGATACAGCACGCTCGCAGGCGGACTTCCTCAAGCGCCACCTCGCCAGCTCCATCGTGCGCGATTTTGAGTACCTGCGCCTAGTGGGCTTTGGCGGCAAGCCGTGGGTCACGCTCGGCCAGAGCTACGGCGGCTTTTTGACGCTGAGCTATCTGTCGCTCTTCCCCGAGGGCGTGGCGGCGAGCTTTACCTGCGGCGGCATCCCCCACGTGCCGGCGAGCGCCAGCGAGGTCTACGCGCACACCTTCCCGCGCATGGCCGCCAAGACGCAGCAGTATTACGACCGCTACCCCGCCGACGTCGAGCGCGTGGCAGCCCTGGCCGATGCGCTCGAGGAACAGAAGCCCGTGCTGCCCGACGGCTCGCCGATGACGGTCGAGCGCCTACAGCTCATGGGCAGCGACTTTGGCATGAAGCCGAGCTTTGAGCGCATGCATTGGATTATCGATCACGCTTTTGTTGATGGCGACGGCACGCTGACCTGCGACGCCTCGGTATCTGACAACTTTTTGATGCGCGCCTTCGAGCGCACCAACACGCGCACGAATCCGCTGTACTGGACGCTGCAGGAGTTCATATACGCCGACGGTGACACTATGCCCATTGGCTGGGCCGCGGCTGAAGAGAAGGCTCACCGCGCCGAGTTCGACACCCTCGCGCGCCCGCTCATGTTTACCGGCGAGGCCATGTTCCCGTGGATGTTCGAGCAGATGCCCGAGCTCAAGCCCTTCAAGCCCGCCATGGACCTGCTGATGGAAGACACCAGCTGGGACAAGATCTACGACCCGCAGCGACTGGCGTGCAACGAGGTGCCCCTGCAGGCCGCGGTGTATTTCGACGACATGTACGTGGATTCGGGCCTGCAGCTTGATACGCTCAGCCGCGTGGGCAACTCGCATGCCTGGGTGACCAACGAGTTCGAGCACGACGGCCTGCACGGCAGCGTGGTATTCAAGCACCTCTTCGACGAGGCCCTCAACCGCGGAGACCTGCGCCGAATCTTCTAGCAAAGGAGTGTCCCCACCTGCCGGCACAATAGGAACGTCCCCAAGTGCCGGCACGAAAAAGACAGCGCTGCGGGAAACGATTCGCAGCGCTGTCTTTCTTTATGCAAATACGATCAAGTTATCCCTGTGTATCGCCGGCTTCTCGGCCAAGTTAGCGAGCAGGCGGTTGCTGGCGATCTGGTCCTGGCGGCGACCGGCAGCAAGTTCCAGCACGTCCGAATCGGCCTCGGCGATACCGCGGGCGACAACCATACCGCTCGGGTCGCACACGTCGAGCACATCGCCCTCGGCAAACTGGCCATCGACCTCGCGAATACCCACCGCAAGCAGGGAAGAGCCACGGCTAACCAGCGCCTTCGCGGCACCATCATCGACCGTCACCGAGCCGTGCGCCTTGTCGCCCAGCGCGATCCACAGTTTGCGGGGTGCGATGTCCAGGCGCTCCGCCGGCGGATCGAACAGGGTTCCCACGCTCTCGCCGCGGGCGAGACGCACGAGGGCATCGGGCTCCTCGCCCGAGCAAATCACGCTCTGAATGCCCGCCGTCATCAGGATGCGGCTCGCGCGAATCTTGGTGATCATGCCGCCCGTACCCACCGAGGTCGAAGAATCACCCGCCGAGGCAATGATCTTGGCATCGATCTTATGCACGACCGGGACAAACTCGGCCGTCGGATCCTCGTGCGGATTGGCGGTGTAGAGGCCGTCGATGTCGGACAGCGTCACGCACAGGTCGGCGGAAACCAGGCAGCTCACGAGCGCCGCCAGCGTGTCGTTGTCGCCAAACTTGATCTCGTCGACGGTAACGGTGTCGTTCTCGTTGACGACCGGCACCACGCCCAGCTCCACCAGACGCAGCAGGGCGTCGCGCGCGTGCAGGTAGGACGTGCGACGCGCCGTGTCGTGACGCGTGAGCAGCACGAGCGAGGTGAGCAGGTCGCGCGCATGGAACTCCTCGTCGTAGGCCGACGAGATGATGCACTGACCAGCCGAGGCGCAGGCCTGCAGGCTCGGAAGGTCGCCGACCGGCTTGCGGTCGAAGCCCAACACGGGATAGCCACAGGCGATAGCGCCCGAGCTCACCACGACCAGACGCCAGCCGAGCTTGCGCAGCGCTGCGGCTTGATCGGCAAGTCCGCCGATAAAGGCGCGGTTGACCTTGCCATCGGCGCCCACCACCGTGGACGAACCGATCTTTACCACCATCGTTTTATAAGAAGTCGTCATACGTCAAACCAATCAACTGTTCAGCGAACGGGCGAACGGGCAAGCGAGAAAATGATCCGTTATCTTCCGTCGCATGCTGATCATTTTGCCCAGGGGAAAGCCGAGGCCGCGGCCATGTTCTTGCGCACGAGCTCGTCGCGCACCTGAGCCAGGCCCTGCTCCATGCCCACCACATAGGTCTGCGGGTACAGGAAGCGCTTGAAAGCTGCGTCCAGATGATCGAGCGCCCAAACACAGCGCTCGCGCGCGTCCTGGATGCTCTCACGCGGAGCCACTGCGCTGCCATCGCGCACGATCGGCACCAACAGCTCACGATACTCAAGTTCGGACACGTCGGTCACCAGGGCGGCATCATTCACGGCCACGAGGGTATTGCCGCGCGCGGCGCCCTCCCCCACCATATGGTCCTCGTCGTAGATCATGTCGCAGACCGGGCCGCCAAAGCCGTCGTAATAACGGCGCACGCGCTGCACGCCCGGGATCGTGCGCTTGTAGGGCTGCTCGGAGAGCTTGACCACCGGCGTCCACGGGTCGGCCTCGCTCGCACGGCGGGCGGAAAGCTTGTACACGCCGCCCAGCGCCGGCTGGTCGTAGCAGGTCGCGAGCTTGGTGCCCACGCCAAAGCTATCGATGGGCGCGCCCTGGTCGAGCAGCGACTGAATCGTGTACTCATCCAGATCGTTAGAAACCGAGATCCCCACATAGGGCAGGCCCTCGGCATCGAAACGACCGCGGACATACTTGGAGAGCTTGGCGAGGTCGCCCGAGTCAATGCGAATAGCCGACAGGCGCTCGCCCGCCGCCTCCATCTCCTTGGCAACCGTAATGGCATGCTCGCAGCCCTCGCGCACATCGTAGGTGTCGATGAGCAGCGTGCAGTTCTTGGGGCTCGACTTGGCAAAGGCGCGGAAGGCCTCGAGCTCGGAATCGAAGCTCATCACCCAGCTGTGCGCATGCGTGCCAAAGACGGGAATACCGTAGCGGCGGCCGGCGAGCACATTGGACGTAGAGGAGCAGCCGGCAACGTAGCTCGCGCGCGCAACGGCCAGGCCGCCATCGGGACCCTGGGCTCGGCGCAGGCCAAACTCCGCCACGGGGCGACCGTCGGCGGCGAGCACCACGCGCGCCGTCTTGGTGGCGACAAGCGTCTGGAACCCGACGATGTTGAGCAGCGCCGTCTCGAGCAGCTGGCACTCGAGCGCAGGACCGGTGACGCGCACCATGGGCTCGCGTGGAAAGACGAGCTCGCCCTCGGGGACGGCGTCGATATTTACATGCGCACGAAAATCGCGCAGGTAGTCGAGGAATGCGGACTTGAACATCGCGCCACCGGCCGGGGCCTCAAGCGATGCGAGGTAGTCGATATCCTCGGGCGTAAAGCGCAGATTCTCGACTAGCTCGGGCAGCTCGGCGGTGCCGCACATGACGGCATAGGCGCTGCCAAAGGGATGGTCGCGGTAAAACGCGGTAAAACAACCCTGCTCATTGGCCTTGCCGCTCTCCCACAGGCCCTGGGCCATAGTGAGTTCGTACAAATCGGTGAGCATTGCGATGTCGGTGGGATGAGAGATATCGGTCAAAGCCATGGGGCGACCTTTCGGATGTGTTGTGCAGAGGTTGAGGGTTGGGCGAGGCGGACGTGCGGGCATGGAGCCCGGCGCGAACAGGTTAGTGCAGGCCCATGCTGCCCGTGATCGTGTAAACCATAAAGACGATAAACGCGATGAGGGCGAGCACGATGATGATTTTTTGAGCCGGCGCCATGCCAGGGATCTCGTTCTCGCCCGTAGGTTCCTTGGAGGTAACCATGCGCTGGGCAAAGGTCATCTCGTCACGGCTCGGCTTGGGCTCGACGGACTTGGGACGAGCGGCCTTTTTAGGCTGAGGTTTGGGCGCGGCAGGTGCAGGCTTCGCAGCAGCGGGCTTGGGTGCGGGCGCGGGCTTGCGCTCGGATGCGGCGTTCGAGGCGACCTCCTCGGCCTTCGCACGCTCGGCGCGCAGGGCAGCCAGCTCCTCACGCTCGCGACGGGCCTCTTCCCGAGCCTCGCGGCGGGCCTTCTCAGCGCGGAGCTCTTCCAACTCAGCGCGCTCCTCGTCGGACAATGGTTGGGACACAAGCTCGGCCATGGTATAGCCCTTTCTTTTAAAAAAAGCCGCCGACACAATGTCAGCGGCTTATCAAATCCAAGGGTGGAGACGAAGGGAGTCGAACCCTCGGCCTCTGCCATGCGACGGCAGCGCTCTCCCAACTGAGCTACGTCCCCAGGACAAGTCGATATTTTACCTACGGCTCGCCAACTGTCAACGCCCAATAACCAGTCTTTTTGGGGCGCGGCTATTTTGGCAACTTTTCGAACAGGCGATCCTCTCGATGATTTTTTATCCCCGTCCCAGAAAAATCATCGACGAACGCACTACTTTGCGCTGGTAAGAACACCGGTGGTGTCGAAGGCCGGGGTGAAGCTCTCGTCTACCGCGCCGCCCTCTTGCCAGAACATCGTCGTAAAACCCAGGTCGTCGGCATGGTCGAGCACCTGCTCGTACTCCTCACGCGTCACGGCGCGTGCCAGGTCGCCGCCCTGCTCGCGCATGAGCGCATTGGGCGTGTACTGGTTCATAACCGAGATCGGCACGTCGCCCACCGTCTGCCACACCAGGTCCAGCACGCGACACGAATCGTCTGCATGCCCCGGAAGCACCAGGTGACGCACGATCATGCCACGCTTCATAAGCCCGTCCTCGTCCACCAACTCTCCCCCGCGGCGCTCGATCTCGCGCGCCATCTGGGCCAGACCCGACACGGCCACACGCGGGTAATCCTTTATATGGGAGAGCGACTGCGCAAGCCCGGCATCGGCATATTTAAAGTCGGTGAGCCACACATCGACCAGGTCGCCCAGCGCCGCCACGGCACTCGCGCGCTCGTAACCACTCGTGTTGTAGACGATTGGGATAACCAGTCCGCGCGCCCGTGCCGCGGCAATCGCGGCAGGCAACAGGTGCGCATAGTGCGTCGCCGTCACCAAATTGATGTTGTTGGCACCCTGGTCCTGCAGTTCCAGCATAATCTCGACCAGGCGCTCAGGCGAAATCTCAAGGCCAAAATTGCCGGTCGAGATCTCGTGGTTCTGGCAGTAGATACATTTGAGCGAGCAGCCGCTAAAGAAGATCGTGCCCGAACCGGCCTCGCCCGAGATAGGCGGCTCCTCCCACATATGAAGCGCGGCGCGGGCCACCTTGAGCGTGTCGTTAGAACCGCAGACGCCGTGCGCGCCCTCATCGCGCGCCGCACCGCAACGGCGCGGACACAAATGGCAGGCGGGCGAAAAAAGTTCGGTCAACGACGTCGGCATAAAACCATGCTCCAAAACAACGATTCAGCAGCTCAAACGTAAAGGGATCAACCCCACAGACGGCTCGAGCCCAAGGCGCCGTAATCGTCCGACA
>CANNPG010000036.1:0-8909 GCA_947507375.1 uncultured Collinsella sp.
GAAACTTATTGCCGGATAATCCTCGGTCGGCTCCTCGCCCCACAGCGCATGGTTCTCGACAATCATATGTGCTCCCTTCGCGCAAATTATGCGCCCTTGTTTTTCGCCTTCAAGCGTACCCCACTTGAACCCGTGGCGCAGAAACACTCCGGCAATAAGTTTCCCTTCAACTGATATATCACATAATCCCAGTTCAGAGGTATCGTTGAGCAGCGTAGAATAGGGGCGTTGACCAAGCCGCGAAACACATGTGAAACGTTTCCGGCAAACCAAACGCGCGATATGCGCCTATTTAAGTTGGAGGCAACTATGGGTCTGCTCGATTCGCTTAAGTCCACCTTCACCTCGACCGGCGAGGCGTCCGTTCCGCCCGCAGCAAGCTTCGCTACCCGCGAAGGCGTCATCTATGCCCCCGTCAACGGCGTGCTCGTCAACCTGAACGAGGTTCCCGACGAGACGATCGCCTCGGGCATGCTTGGCCAGGGCTATGGCATCGAGCCCATTACCGGCACCATCTATGCGCCCGCCAACGGCCGCATCGGTGCCACCACTGTCACCAACCACTCCATCGGCATGATCACCGAGGACGGTCTTCGCGTGTTCATCCATGTTGGCCTGGGCACCGTGGAAATGAACGGCAAGGGTTTTGCCCGTTTTGTCGAGATGGGCGATGTGGTCAAGGCAGGCCAGCCGCTCATCAGCTTCGACCGCGAGGCCATTAAGGCCGCTGGTCACGAGGACATCGTGACCGTCATCGTCTCCGAGCTCGATCGTCTTAAGAGCATCGACCATGTCGGCGAGTCCGGAACGCTTATCGGCGGCAACCCGCTCGTCAAGCTGGGCGACCCGCTGCTGGTTGCCAAGACCAAGTAGCCAGGCCCCACGCCACACAGCCAAAAGGCACCTCGTCAAGCGCCCGCGACCATTTGGCCGCGGGCGCTTTTCGTTTGAAAAACCATCCCGCCAATGCCTTATCTGTATAGCCCAAATGAGCCGAGCTGCTAGAATATCGAACTGTATGGATAACTATCATTCAACCGTTATGGGAGGATACGTGAACCGCACCAAAATCGCGCAGCTCTATGCCGATGCCGAGTCGCTCGGCGGCCAGACCGTCACCGTCGCCGGCTGGGTCAAGTCCGTCCGCGACATGAAGAACTTTGGCTTTGTTACGCTCAACGACGGCAGCTGCTTCCGCGACCTACAGGTCGTCATGAACCGCGAGGCACTCGACAACTACGATGAGATCGCACATCAAAACGTCTCGGCCGCACTCATTTGCACCGGCACCGTCAAACTGACCCCCGATGCACCCCAGCCTTTCGAGCTTTCTGCCACTTCCATCGAGGTCGAGGGCACGAGCGCCCCGGATTACCCGCTGCAGAAGAAGCGCGCAACCGTCGAGTTCCTGCGCACCCAGCAGCACCTGCGCCCGCGCACCAACCTGTTCCGCGCCGTGTTCCGCATCCGCTCTGTCGCGGCTGCCGCCATCCACCGCTTCTTCCAGGAGCAGGGTTTTGTCTACGTCAACACCCCCATCATCACCACGAGTGACTGCGAAGGCGCCGGCGAGATGTTCCGCGTGACCACGCTCGACCCCAAAAATCCGCCCCTCACCGAGTCCGGCGAGGTCGACTGGAGTCAGGACTTCTTTGGCAAGCATGCAAGCCTCACCGTGTCCGGCCAGCTCAATGCCGAGAACTTTGCCATGGCCTTTGGCGACGTGTACACCTTTGGCCCCACCTTCCGCGCCGAAAACTCCAACACCACGCGCCACGCCGCCGAGTTTTGGATGATCGAGCCCGAGATGGCCTTCGCCGACCTCAACGACTACATGGACAACGCCGAGGCCATGCTCAAGTACGTCCTTAAGGACGTTATGGCCACCTGCCCCGACGAGCTCAATATGCTCAACAAGTTTGTGGACAAGGGTCTGCTCGAGCGCCTGGACCATGTCGCCAACTCCGACTTCGCCCGCGTCACCTATACCGAGGCCGTCGAAATCCTGGAGCAGGCCGTCGCCGCCGGTCACAAGTTTGACTATCCCGTGAGCTGGGGCATCGACCTGCAAACCGAGCACGAGCGTTTCCTGACCGAGGAACACTTTAAGCGACCGACTTTTGTGACCGACTACCCGGCCGAGATCAAGGCCTTCTACATGCGCATGAACAACGACGGCAAGACCGTCGCCGCCGCCGACTGCCTGGTGCCGGGCATCGGCGAGATCATCGGTGGCTCCCAGCGCGAGGAGCGCCTGGATCTGCTCGAGGCCCGCATCAAGGACCTGGGTATGAATCCCGAGCAGTACAAGTACTACCTTGACCTGCGCCGCTACGGTTCCTGCAAGCACGCCGGCTACGGTCTGGGCTTCGAGCGCTTGGTCATGTATCTGACCGGCGTGGGCAACATCCGCGACGTCCTGCCGCACCCGCGCACCGTGGGCAACGCCGACTTCTAATCGTCGGACGCTAGCTCGCGTCGCCACACGCCAACGCTCATCGCACAAGCGCCTCTCGACATCGGTCGAGAGGCGCTTTTTTCAACAGCATCTGTCAAGCTTTTGGCAAGTTTTTGGTCAGTTGAGCAGGGCTGTTGAAAACTCGACCCGCCGTTTGCCGACGACTACCGACCGCCCAGAGCGCCCTGCGCCCCTGGGAAAGCCCCACGTCCTAGGCTCCATACCGTCGCCACCCAAAACGGAAAGGACGTGGGCACGATGACCGAAGCCGCTGTTGAAACCTACGACACCACGACGAGGGGCGCCGCCTCGATGGCGGCCTATCGCGCCGTTCGCATCCTGCAACTATTAAGCGAAAACACCGGCGAGGACAAGGCCATGCTTTCCGATGAGTTGATCCGGCGCCTCGCCCATCCCGACGACCCCGCCCGCATGCCCATCTCGGCGGCGCGGCGCAGCATCTACACCGCCATCTCCGCGCTTCGCCATGCCGGATACGAAATTGAGTACAAACGCGGCGTGGGCTACAAACTTCTTACCCGCCCGCTCACCGATGAAGAGATCATCCGGCTCCACGGTATGGTCATGCGCAACCGCTCCACACCTATCGCTATCCGCAAGAGCATGGCGCAGCACTTAGTTGCCATGGCGAGCGCCGACGTTCGCGGCTACCTCGATACACCCGAACCCGCTCCAAGCGCAGGCAGCAAGGCTACCAAGGCAACACGCACGCCCATCAAGCGCATCGACACGTGCGAGCTCGTCGAGCAGGCCATCGACCACGGAACCACGGTGAGTTTTGATATTTCGAGCGTCACGACACGCGGCGAAACCGAAGCAGCACGGATGACACTCCGTCCCTTTGCCATCAAGCAACGAGACGGCATCTCTTATTTGCTGGGAACGGTCTATGACGCCCGAGGCGCCGATGACACGTTGCGTACCGTAGAGATTGGCCGAATGAGAAACGTCACCACACGTCTCCTCGACGGCAAGAAGCTCTTCGCCGCCCTAGACGAGGACGACGCCTCCTCCGCCGCATAGGACCCTCCGCCGCCCATTCGACTACCCGTACCGCCCATCCGATTCTGTATTAAAAAACCCGCCAGGCTGTTGTAAAAATGGACATCAGCGCTACTATAGTTCCACTTGCACTTTGTCCCAGTGCAGTGTTTCCAGCCATTTTTATACTGGGGGTAATGATATGAAGGACATCACCATCAGCCGCAGGAGCCTTCTGGTCTCCGCCGGCCTGCTCGCGCTCGCCCCGCTCGCCGGATGCGGCGGCAACTCTGGTTCCGGCTCTGCTGCCGCCGGTTCCGACTACACCATCGGTGTTCTGCAGCTCACCGAGCACTCCGCACTCGATGCCGCCAACGACGGCTTCGTCAAGGCCATCAAGAAGAGCGGCCTTAAGGTCAAGATCGACCAGAAGAACGCCCAGAACGACCAGTCCACGTGTAAGTCCATTGCCGACAAGTTTGTGGGCGACAACGTCAACCTGATTTATGCCATCGCCACGCCCGCCGCGCAGGCTGCCGCCGGCGCCACGGCCGATATCCCCATCGTGGGCTGTGCCATCACCGACTACGCCGCCTCCGGCCTGGTCCAGGACAACGACAAGCCGGGCACCAACGTCACGGGCGCTTCCGACCTCACCCCGGTCGCCGAGCAGCTCGAGATGATGCAGAAGGTCCTGCCCGACGTTAAAAAGGTCGGCCTGCTCTACTGCACCGCCGAGTCCAACTCCGACGTCCAGATCAAGGCCGCCAAGAAGGAACTCGACAAGCTGGGCCTCGAGTACACTGACTTCACCGTCTCGAGCTCCAACGAGATTCAGTCCGTCGTCGAGTCTGCCGTGGGCAAGGTCGACGCGCTGTACTCCCCCACCGACAACACCATCGCCGCGGGTGCCTCGCAGGTCGGCCAGATCTGCAAGGAGAACAAGCTCCCCTTCGTGACTGGCGAGGAGGGTATGTGCATGGCCGGCGGCCTGTTCACCCTCTCCATCAACTATGAGGACCTGGGCTACGCCGCGGGCGAGATGGCCGTTAAGATCCTGAAAGGCGAGGCTAAGCCCGAAGACATGCCGATCAAACACCTCTCGAGCAAGGACCTGGTCGTCGTCAAGAACGACGAGATGGCCGAGGCCCTGGGCATCGACCTTTCCGCTCTGGACGCGTAATACTATACGCGGCATGCGTCTAGAGCCCGTGCTCGCGCTTTAGCTGCGTTATTCAATATCTGAGCCACAGGGGCGGGCGCTGTAGACCGGCGTCCGCCCTGCTTGTTTCAGGTAAAACAAAACGTCTGTCCGCAGCTCTTTTATGCATTGTTACCGCTATTATGGAAAATCACGTGTCCACCCTATCCTAGGAGGTATGAAGCATGCTCATTGCATTGCAGGGCGCCGTTTCGCAGGGCGTCCTCTGGGGCATTATGGTGCTTGGCGTGTTTATCACGTTCCGCCTGCTCGACATTCCCGATATGACCTGCGACGGCAGCTTTGCCCTCGGCGGCTGCGTCTGCGCTGTGCTCATCGTCAATAACAACGTCGACCCGCTACTCGCCGTGCTGGCCGGCATGTGCGCCGGCGCCATCGCGGGCGCCGTCACGGGCATTTTGACCACCGTCTTTGAGATTCCCGCGATCCTCGCCGGAATCCTCACCCAGATCAGCCTGTGGTCCATCAACCTGCGCATCATGGGCAAGTCCAATACGCCCATTCTTGCCAAGGGCACCGTGTTTTCGGCCGTCAGCAATATGACCGGTCTGCCGCAGTCCACCGTTGCCATCATCTTGGGCATCCTGCTCGCCGTGGCTATCGTTGCCATCCTGTATTGGTTCTTTGGCACCGAGATCGGCTCGGCGCTGCGCGCCACCGGCAACAACGAGTACATGATCCGCGCCCTGGGCGTCAACACCAACTCCACCAAGATGATCGCCCTTGTGCTCTCCAACGCCCTCATCGGCCTTTCGGGCGCGCTCATCTGCCAGAGCCAAAAGTATGCCGACATTGGTATGGGCACCGGTGCCATCGTTATCGGTCTTGCCGCCATTGTTATCGGTGAGGTGCTCGGCCGTCTGCTGCCCGGCGGCCTCACGCAGTTTAGCGTCCGTCTTGCCTCCGCCGTCTTTGGCTCCGTGGTCTACTTCCTTATCCGCGCCATCGTGCTGCAAATGGGCATGGACGCCAACGACATGAAGCTGCTCTCCGCCGTGATCGTCGCCGTGGCCCTGTGCGTGCCCGTGGTTTGGGAGCGCTATAAGCTCCGCAGCTCCTACACGAAGGGGGATGAGGCAGATGCTTAAGCTCTCGCACGTCAAAAAGACCTTTAACAAGGGCACCGTCACCGAGAAGCGCGCGCTCACCGGCGTCGACCTCACCCTGAATGACGGCGACTTTGTAACCGTGATTGGCGGCAACGGCGCCGGCAAGTCCACGCTGCTCAACATGATCGCCGGCGTATATCCGCTCGATTCGGGCGTTATCGAGCTCGACGGCAACGATATCTCGCGTCTGAGCGAGTCGCAGCGTGCCAAGTACCTGGGCCGCGTGTTCCAGGACCCCATGCGCGGCACCGCAGCCGACATGCAGATTGCCGAGAACCTGGCCCTCGCCAAGCGTCGCGGCCAGCGTCGCGGCCTTTCGTGGGGCGTCACCAAGGCCGAGAAAGATGAGTACGTTGAGCTGCTCAAGCGCCTGGACCTTGGTCTGGACACGCGTCTCAACGCCAAGGTCGGCCTGCTCTCGGGCGGACAGCGCCAGGCACTCACCCTGTTGATGGCCACGCTCACCAGGCCGCGCCTGCTACTGCTCGACGAGCACACCGCGGCCCTCGACCCCAAGACGGCCTCTAAGGTGCTCAACCTGACCGAGGAGATCGTCGACGAGAACCATCTGACCACGCTCATGGTCACGCACAACATGAACGACGCCATCCGTCTGGGCAACCGTCTGATCATGATGCACGAAGGCCACGTGATCTACGACGTGGCGGGCGATGAGAAGAAGTCGCTCACCGTAGCCGACCTGCTGCAGAAATTCGAGGAGGTCTCGGGCGGCGAGCTCGCCAACGACCGCATGCTGCTAAGCTAAACCTACCAAAAAGGGACAGGTTTATTTTGGCAGGTTTTATCTGCGCAAACGTCAAAACCGCCGCTAAGGGACAGGCGCCCTTGCGGCGGTTTTCGCATATTATGTCGATAATCCGATATTCAACCAGACATTCTGGCTAAGGACTAAGGAAACTGCCATGAAAAGACTCCCCCGCCTTGCGTTAGCCACCGCGTTGTTTGCCGGCGCGCTCGCAGGCATCCCAAGTCTCGCTTTCGCGGGGAACCTGCCCGCCGCTATTGACGGCTCCGTGGCCGTCATGCACACCAACGACATCCACGGCAGCTACAAGTACAGCTACAACGCAAGCAAGGGCACCGGCACTGTGGGCTTCGACGGACTGGCGGTTCTCTATAGCGCCCAAAACAGCGCCCCCGATCTTTTGCTCGATGCGGGCGACACCTTCCACGGGCAGTCCTTCGCCACCATGAGCGAGGGCAAGAGCATCGCCGAGCTCATGGACACCTTCTACGCCGACGGCTACGACGCGACCACGCCAGGCAACCACGACTGGAGCTACGGCGCGGACAAACTCCGCACCATGACCGGCTACAGCACCACCGGCACGCCCTTCGCCATGCTCTGCGCGAACGCAAAGTCTACGAGCGGCGTATGGAGCTCGAGCATCACGAAGACGCTCGATCGCACCTGGGAGGATAGCGAGGATCACTCCACATTCGACTACAAAATCAAGGTCGGCGTCGTGGGTGCCATGGATGAGTCGCTGGAATCCTCGCTGCGCGCGGACCTGGTCGCGGGTACGTCGTTCTCGAGTGCCGCGAACGCCATCAATGCCGAGGCAGAGCAGCTGCGCAAGGAGGGCTGCGATGTTGTTGTGTGTATCGCGCACACGCTCGACGCCAAGACCTTTGCCACGCGACTCCGTGGCGTCGATGCCCTTATCGCAGGCCACGAGCACATCAACCTTAACGAGAAGGTGACGGGAGCCGACGGCAAGACAATCCACGTTGTCGAGGCGGGCAGTGCCTTTGCCGAGGTGGGACTGCTTTCCATTCCGTACAAATACGACACGAATGGCACCGAGACGACCGACGATGACACGGTCACGGTCCCTGCAGACGACAGCAACGAGAAGCTCTACACCGCCAAGAACGTCAACGACCTTTTGGCAGACCCCGACAAGGGCCCCGACTACCAAAGCCGCCTTGAAGCCGTCCGCAACAAGATCAAGCCGCTCGACGAGGACTTTGAAAACGAATCGAACAAGGTGCTCGGCACATCCACCACCAACTATTTCTACGGCGAGGACGCCGCAGGCACGCATGGTTGGGAAATGGTGCGCACCACCGATTTCCGTCCCAGCAAGGAGGGCGACACCACCAAGGCCCAGACCATCGGCCACGTGATTTGCAGCTCCTATCTTGACCTGACGGGCGCGGACCTCGCTATCGAAAACGCTGGCGGCATCCGCGGCGGCATCGCGGCGGGCAACGTGACCGCCGGCAACGTCATCGCCATCTCGCCCTACGGCAACACCGTGGAGACCTGGGCCATGACCGGCGCGGACTTCCTCGCAGCGCTCGAGCACTCGCTACAAATCAGCGACGATTGCAACGACAGCTACGAGCTTCAGCAGGCTTATGTGGCGGCCGGTCACACCGAGCAGGAGGCGCAAGACAAGTACAAGTGGCGCGATGACTCTGGCAGCGTTCTCTCCTTTGGCGGCATCAACGTGACGATTGATTGGACACAGCCCGAGGGCAAGCGCATTGTGAGTGCCACACTCACCAAAGACGGCAGCACGCTCGACCCCGCCAAGACCTATACCGTCGCCACCAACAACTACATCATCACCAACACGACCGACTTTCCCACCTTTGCACACGCCACCAAGTACACCGAGTGGGGTACCTGCGAGTCAGCGCTAAGGGCGCTGATCGGGCAGAACGGCTGGGAGAGCAAGATGGCCGGGCTCGCCGGCACCATCGGCTTCGGCTCCGCAGCCGTGGACCCCACGCCCTCACCGGCCCCGACGCCTAAGCCCTCGTCTAAGACGGACACGGCGACCACGAAGGTCATCACCAAGAAGACGACCGGTAAGCTCGCCGCAACGGGAGACCGCACGCTGGCAGTAGTTGGCGCGTGCCTTATCGGCGGCATCATCGTCATCATGCTCGGCATTATCTGGAAGCGTCGACGCTAAGCTACACCGCCGGGCCTTACAGCCCCGCCGCGTAAACCTTATATCGAGCACAGAAGCCCGTCCGAATTTGATCGGACGGGCTTCTTGGTGGGTATCATGGTTGGACGATCATAAGGAGGTTTTCACTACATTGTTTTTACTAAGCCGAATATTCATTTCTTTAATCAACG
>CANNPG010000037.1:0-8688 GCA_947507375.1 uncultured Collinsella sp.
ATTCCGAGGAAGACGCGGCGCAACGGCCCACTTTAGAAGGCAAAAGCGAGTCAGATAGTATAAACTCTCATGCACCATATATACACGGCTCGCGATGCGGGCCGTTTTTGCAAAAGTTATCCATCGAGGTGAGAGGCACACCATGATTGCAATTTTAAAGCAGAGCGCCAGCGACGAGGCCGTCGGCCATATCGTCAGCTGGATTGAGAAAAAAGGCCTGAAGACCGACGTCTCGCGCGGCGAGAACGAGACGATCATCGGCCTGGTGGGCGATACGACCAAGATCGACCCGTTCCTGCTCGAGTCCATGGATGTCGTCGAGCGCGTGCAGCGCGTCTCGGAGCCGTTCAAGCGCGCCAACCGCAAGTTCCACCCCGAGGACTCCGTCATCGACTGCGGCCACGGCGTCAAGATCGGCGGCGACCAGTTCCAAGTCATCGCCGGCCCCTGCTCCGTCGAGGGCGAGAACCTCATTCGCATCGCACGCCGCGTAAAGGCCGCCGGTGCCACGATGCTGCGCGGCGGTGCCTACAAGCCCCGCACCTCCCCCTACGCCTACCAGGGCATGGGCCCCGCCGGCCTCGACCTGCTGTGCGAGGCGTCTGCCGAGCTCGACATGCCGATCGTCACCGAGATCATGGACCCGCGCGACGTGCAGGTCTTCTTGGACAAGAAGATTGACGTCATGCAGATCGGCGCCCGCAACGCCCAGAACTTCCCCCTGCTCAAGGAGGTCGGCAAGACCCAGACCCCGATTCTGCTCAAGCGCGGCATGTCCGGCACGATCGACGAGCTGCTTATGGCAGCCGAGTACATCATGAGCGAGGGCAACGACAACGTCATCCTGTGCGAGCGCGGTATCCGCACCTTCGAGACCCGCACCCGCAACACCTTCGACCTTAACGCCGTGCCGGTGCTGCACCACCTGTCGCACCTGCCCGTCGTCGCCGACCCCAGCCACGCCACCGGCTACACCCGCTACGTCGAGCCCATGGCGCTCGCCGCGACCGCCTGCGGTGCCAACGGCCTGGAGATCGAGGTCCACGACGAGCCGAGCCGCGCCTGGTCCGACGGCGCCCAGGCCCTCACCCCCGATCAGTTCGACGACACCATGCGCCGCATCCGAGCCATCCGCGAGGTTGTCTGCCAAGAGACCATGGAGTAGCCCATGGGTACGGTGAGAAACGCGCGCGTTAACCAGGGCGGCCCCAAGTGCGCCGGCATCGTCGGCCTTGGCCTCATCGGCGGTAGCTTTGCCCGCGGCTATGCACAGGCGGGCGTCCGCGTGCTGGCCTGGGACCCCGATGACGATGTCATGACGGCCGCCAGCATGGGCACTGTCGCCGGAGAGCTCAACGACAAGACACTCGGCGAATGCGACATCATCGTCCTGGCTTGCTACCCCGAGGCATGCATCGAGTGGCTCGAGACGCACGCCAAGGCGCTCGCCGACGCCACCGACACCGACGCCATCATGGGCCCCGTGGTGATCGACACGGTGGGCGTCAAGGGCATCGTGTGCGAACGTGCCTTTGAGCTTGCCCGCGAGCACGGCTTTTACTTTGTGGGCGCGCACCCCATGGCGGGCACCCAGTTCTCGGGCTACGCTAACTCTCGTGCCGACCTGTTCCAGGGCGCCCCGCTGGTGCTCGTACCGCCCGCGGTAGACGATGCGCTCAAGCTGGAGCTTTTGGGCCAGGTGCGCGAGATGGTGCGCCCCTTGGGCTTTGGCAAGTTCAGCGTGACCAGCGCCGCCGAGCACGACCGCGTCATCGCCTTCACGAGCCAGCTTGCGCACGTGGTATCCAACGCCTACGTCAAAAGCCCCACCGCCCAGGTCCACCACGGCTTTTCGGCCGGTAGCTACCGCGATCTCACCCGCGTGGCGCACCTCAACCCGCAAATGTGGTCCGAGCTCATGATCGACGACGCCGACGCGCTCGCCTTCGAGATCGACCATCTGATCGAGTCGCTTGGCGCCTACAGCCGTGCGCTCAAGAACCGCGACCAGCGCTATCTGGAGAATCTCCTTGCCGAGGGCGACCGCATTAAGCGCGCACTCGACGACGAAGCCTCCCACTAGACCACCTATCACGCCAGGTCGAAAGGACCGAAGCTTATGGCGATTACCATCGATATCGACACCGCACGCCCCTACCAGGTGCATGTTGGCACGTTTTTGCTGGAGCAGGCGGGACCGCTCGTGCGCGCCACTGCCGGCGGCACCAAGGCCGTCATCGTGACGGACACCAACGTAGGCCCGCTCTACCAGATGCCCGTTAAGCAGAGCCTGGAGGCATCAGGCTACGAGGTGAGCATCTGCACCTTCGAGGCCGGCGAGGCCCATAAGCGCGCCGAAACCTATGTTGCCATTTTGGAGTTTGTGGCCGAGCACGAGCTTTCGCGCTCCGACGTGATCGTGGCACTCGGGGGCGGCGTCGTGGGCGATGTGGCGGGCTTTGTGGCCGCGACCTACATGCGCGGCTGCAAGTTTGTGCAGATCCCGACGAGCCTGCTCGCCATGGTGGATTCGTCGGTGGGCGGCAAGACCGCCATCGACCTGGCTGCCGGCAAGAACTTGGCCGGCGCCTTTTGGCAGCCGAGCGTGGTTATCGCCGACGTGGGGTGCCTGGCCACCCTCACGCCCGAGCAGTTCGCCGACGGCTGCGGCGAGGTCGTCAAGCACGCCGTGATCGCCGACCCGGAGCTTTTCGCCGAGCTGGAGAAGACCCCGCTCACGCTGGAGCTGCTCAACCGCGATGTGGCCCGCGTAGCACTCATCATCGCCCGCAACATCGACATCAAGCGCGCCGTGGTCGTCGCCGACGAGCACGAAACCAACCAGCGCAAGCTGCTCAACTTTGGACACAGCGCCGGACACGCCGTCGAGGCCTGCGAGCACTTTGAGCTCGGACACGGCAACTGCGTGTCGATCGGCATGGGCATCATCACGCGCGCCGCGGCCCTACACGGCGTCTGCGATGCCGAGCTGCCCGGTCGTATTGAGGAACTCTGCGCCCGCCATGGCCTCAAGACCCACTGCGACCTAGATGCCGATGCCATCTTTGCCGAGGCGCTCCACGACAAGAAGCGCGCGGGCGACACCATCGACCTGGTGATTCCGCACGACATTGGCCGCTGCAGCATCGACCGCACGCCGCTTTCCACTTTCCACGAACTCATTGCCGAAGGCCTCGGCCAGAAGGGAGACGCATCCGCATGCTAGCCCGCATCACCCCGTCCCCGCTCAAGGGCACCGTTCCCGCCATCGCGTCCAAGTCGATGGCGCATCGCCTGATCATCTGCGCCGCGCTTGCCAACGGCGAGACGCACGTTACCTGCAACACTACCTGCGCCGACATCGAGGCCACGGTGCGTTGCCTCACGGCGCTCGGCGCCCGCATCGAGACCGTCGAGGACGGCTTCCAGGTCCACCCCACCATGAAGAGTGTTGAGTTTGGCCTGCTCAAGGCCCTTGCCGGCGGCACGCTTGACTGTGGCGAAAGCGGCTCCACGCTCCGCTTTATGTTGCCCGTCGCCTGCGCGCTGGGCGCAGAAGCAACTTTTGTGGGTCAGGGACGCTTGGGCGCCCGCCCGCTCTCTCCGCTCTCGGACGAGATCATCGCCGCAGGTTGCGACCTGCAGGGCCTGGGCGGTTTTCCGCTCAAGACGAGCGGACGCATGCGCCCGGGCACCTTTGTGCTGCCGGGCAACGTGAGCTCGCAGTACATCTCGGGCCTGCTGCTGGCAGCCCCGTTGCTCGCCCAGCCCTCCTGTGTGCAGGTGACCGGCCTCATCGAGAGCCGCCCCTACATCAACCTGACGATCCAGGCCATGAAGGCCTTTGGCGTCGAGGTCAACGTCGAACGTATTCCGGCCAAGGACGGCCAGCCCGAGGTCACGAACTTCCGCGTGAGCAGTGGCTCGTATCGCACGCCCGGCAGCGTAGCCGTCGAGGGTGACTGGTCCAACGCCGCCTTTTGGCTGTGCGCCGGCGCCATCGGCTCCGACCCCATCACCGTCGAGGGTGTGTCCCTGAGCTCCGCACAGGGCGACCGCAACGTGCTTGCCGCGCTTTCGCGCTTTGGTGCCCGCATCGTGCGCTCCACCAACGCCGCCACCGTGCAGTCCGACAAGCTCGCCGGCTTTGAGATGAGCGCCCACGACATTCCCGACCTTGTGCCTGTTATCTCGGCCGTGGCCTCGCTGGCGCAGGGCCGCACGTTCATCCGCGATTGTGCCCGCCTGCGCATCAAGGAATCCGACCGTCTGGCCACTACCACCCACGAGCTCACCGCACTGGGCGCACAGGTACGCATTGCCGGTGACGACCTCATCATCAAGGGTGTCGACGCCTTTACTGGCGGCGAGGTCGACTCGCACAACGATCACCGCATCGCCATGATGGCTGCCATCGCTGCGAGCCGCGCCACCGGCGAGGTTGTGATCCACGGCGCCGAGGCCGTCAACAAGTCCTATCCCGATTTCTTCGACCACTATCGCCTGCTGGGCGGCAAGGTCACACTCGAGGAGGAATAGCATGTCCTCGACCTTTGGCAACGTCTTACACTTAAGCATCTTCGGCCAATCGCACTCCCCCGCCATCGGCTGCTCGCTCGATGGCATCCCGGCGGGCATCGCCGTGGACCAGGAGAAGCTGCAGGCCTTCCTCGACCGTCGCGCCCCCGGTCGCGACGAGACCGCAACCAAGCGCCGCGAGGCCGACGCCGTGCATATCATTGCCGGTGTAGTCGATGGACATACCACCGGCGCGCCCATCGCAGCGATCATTGAGAACACCAACACGCGCTCCAAGGATTACTCCGAGCTGCGCCGCAAGCCCCGCCCCGGGCACGCAGACTTTCCGGCACGTGTGAAGTACCACAACATGCACGACGTCGCTGGTGGCGGGCATTTTTCCGGCCGCCTAACGGCCCCCTTATGCATCGCTGGCGGCATTGCGCTGCAGGCACTCGAGGCCCGCAGCATTCAGGTCATGGCGCACGTCGCGCAGATCGGCGGCATCTCCGACCTGCCGATGGACGATATGGTCTATCGCGAGGCCGACCGCAAGGCAATCCTTACGAACGATCTGCCGTGCATTGACGCCGCCGCTGCTGGCCGCATGCGCGAGGAGATCCTAGCCGCGCGCGACGAACTCGATAGCATCGGCGGCATCGTGGAGTGCGGCATCTACGGGCTTCCCGCGGGCATCGGCGACCCCATGTTCGACGGCATCGAGAACCGCATCGCGCAAATCGCGTTTGGCATTCCCGCCGTAAAGGGCGTGGAGTTTGGCATGGGCTTTGCCGTGGCTGCCATGCGCGGCAGCGAGAACAACGATCCGTATCGCATCGATGCCGAGACCGGCAATATCGAGGTCGAGTCCAACAACGCCGGGGGCATCCTGGGCGGTATTTCGACCGGCGCGCCCGTCATGTGGCGCATGGCCGTAAAGCCGACGCCCTCCATTGGCCGCGAGCAGCAGACCGTAGACATGGACGCTATGGAAAATGCCGAGCTCTCGGTCCACGGCCGTCACGATCCCTGCATCGTCCCTCGAGCCGTCCCCGTAGCCGAAGCAGCCGCCGCCCTCGCCATCTGGGACGCTCTCCTCGAGGACGCAGGCCAGCTCTAACCCGACTCACCTGAGTTGCCCGTCAACTCTGCCATTACGCGAAAGGGGCCTCCATGGACCTTGCCGATATTCGCCAGACCATCGATGGCATCGACACCACGCTCCTCAACAGCTTTGTCGAGCGCATGGACATTGCCACCGAGGTCGCCAAGTCAAAAATCGAGATGGGCAAGGCCGTCTTCGACCCCGCCCGCGAGCGCTCCAAGCTCAACAACCTCGCCAGCCGCGCGCCCGAACGCTACGAGGCACAGACCATCGCCCTGTTCCGTCTCCTCATGAGCATGAGCAAGGCCGAGCAGCAGCGCTACATCAACGAGCTCAAGGGCATCACCGTCTCGCAAAAGGCCCACGCCACGGCTGCAGCCTTTGACACGCCCTTCCCTCAAACGGCCTCCGTCGCCTGCCAGGGCGTGGAAGGTGCCTATAGCCAGATCGCCGCGTGCAAGCTCTTCGACGTACCCGACATCGCGTTCTTCGATACCTTCGAGGGCGTCATGCGCGCCGTGCGCGACGGCTTCTGCGAGTTTGGCGTGCTGCCCATCGAAAACTCCACCGCCGGCTCGGTCAACGCCGTCTACGACCTGCTCGCCCAGTTCGACTTCCACATCGTGCGCTCGCTTCGCCTCAAGATCGACCACAACTTGCTCGTCAAGCCCGGCACCAAGCTCGCCGACGTGCGCGAGGTCTACAGCCACGGCCAAGCCATTGCCCAGTGTGCCGGCTTTATCGAGTCCCACGACCTGCACGCCACCAAGTACCCAAACACGGCCATGTCGGCCGAGATGGTCGCCAACTCCAAGCGCACCGACGTCGCCGCCATCGCCTCGCGCAGCTGTGCCACGCTGTATGGCCTCGAGGTGCTGGAGCCCAATATCCAAGACTCGGACAACAACTACACGCGCTTTGTCGTCATCAGCCGCGAGCCGCGCGTCTACCCCGGCGCCAACCGTACCTCGCTCATGATCACCACGGCCAACGAGCCGGGCGCCCTCTATCGCGTGCTCGAGCGCTTCTACGCACTCAACATCAACCTCATCAAGCTCGAGAGCCGCCCCATCCCCGGTCGTGACTTTGAGTTTATGTTCTACTTTGACCTGGACTGCCCCTTTGGCAGCAAGGCCCTCGACGACCTGCTCGATTCGATCGACGACGTGTGTGAAAGCTTCACCTACTTTGGCAGCTACACGGAGGTGCTCTAGATGACCGATACCGACGCAACCCGCCCCTACGGCGTACTGGGCCGCGTGCTGGGCCACAGCTACACCCCGACCATCTACAAAGAGCTCGCTGGGCTTGAGTACGTGCGATTTGAGCGCGAGCCCGAGGACCTCGCGGCCTTTATGACCGGCAACGAGTGGGAAGGCACCAACGTGACCATCCCCTACAAACGCGCCGTCATGGAGTACCTGGACGAGCTGAGCCCGCTCGCCGAGCGCATGGGCAACGTCAACACCATCACGCGCCTGCCCGACGGGCGCCTGCGCGGCGACAACACCGACTACTTTGGTTTTCAGTGCCTGGTCGAGGAGCTGGGGGTTGAGGTTACCGGCAAGAAGGTCCTCGTGCTTGGCGCTACCGGTGGTGCCGGCACCACGGCAAGCATGGTGCTCGGCGACCTTGGCGCCACCGTGGTGCCCGTGGGCCGCACGAGCGAGGTCAACTACGGCAACATCGCGCAGCAGTTCGACGCCGCCCTACTCGTCAACTGCACGCCCGCCGGCATGTTCCCCCATTGCCCCGACGCGCCTTGCACGCTCGAAGGGCTCGATGCGCTCGAAGGCGTTATCGACATTGTCTACAACCCCGCCCGCACGGGCCTGATGCTCGAGGCCGAGCGCCGCGGTATCCCCTGCATCGGCGGCCTGCTGATGCTCGTGGCCCAAGCGGCACAGGCCGTCGAGCGCTATACCGGCCAAGTCACCCCGCGCAAGCGCATCTTGGACGTAACAGAGCGTCTGTCCCGCCGCGAGCAAAACATTGCCCTGATCGGCATGCCGGGTTCGGGCAAGACCCGCGTGGGCGAGCAGATCGCCCTGCTCACGGGTCGCGAGCACATCGACTTGGACGCCGCGCTTGAGAAGCGTCTGGGCATGCCCTGTGCCGACTATATCGTCGAGCGCGGCGAGGCGGCCTTCCGCGAGCAGGAGACGGCGGCGCTGGCCGACATCTCCAAGCGCAGCGGCCTGGTGCTCTCAACCGGCGGCGGCATAGTCACGCGTGACGAGAACTATCCGCTGCTGCACCAGAACAGCCAAATCGTGATGCTCAACCGCAAGCTCGAAGAGCTCGCCCACAAGGGCCGCCCCATCACCGCCCGCGACGGCATCGAAAAGCTGGCGGAACAGCGCATGCCGCGCTACCGCGCCTGGGCCGACTACATCATCGACTCACGCGACTGCGCCGCCAACACCGCCCAAGCCCTCCTCGACACCCTCCCACCCGCCCTCTAACCAAAACCACCACAAAGGGGACAGGCACCTTTGTGGTGGTTTTCCAACCGCAAAGGAAGCAACCATGAAAGCACTCGTCATCAACGGCCCCAACCTCAACATGCTCGGCATTCGCGAGCCGGGCATCTATGGCAGCGACAACTACGACCGCTTAGTGCAGATCTGCCAGGAAGCGGGCGCCGCACAGGGCTTTGACGAGGTCGATGTCTTCCAGTCTAACCACGAGGGCAGCATCGTCGACAAGATCCAGGAGGCCTACGGCAAGGTCGACGGCATCGTCATCAACCCGGCTGCCTACACGCACACCAGCGTGGCGATCCTCGACGCCCTCAAAGCCGTCGCCATCCCCGCCGTCGAGGTCCACATCAGCGCCGTCGAGAAGCGAGAGGACTTCCGCCAGGTAAGCTATGCACGCCTAGCGTGCTTTGCCACTATCACCGGCGAGGGCCTGCAGGGCTACGCGCATGCGCTGGAGCTGCTGAGGGAACGTCTCGAAAAGTAGTCTCGCGAGCAAATCCATCAGCGCGATTCATACGCTAATAATGCCAGTGCCGCCAGCAGCAACCTCGCTACTGGCGGCACTTTATTACTGGCATATAA
>CANNPG010000038.1:0-8592 GCA_947507375.1 uncultured Collinsella sp.
CAGAGTAGTCAAACTCACAGGCCTGACCGATAACGATGGGGCCCGAACCAATGACGAGGATACGCTTGATGTCAGTACGTTTAGGCATGTTAGTTCTCCTCGGTCTCGGTCGCAGCGGAACCATTGTCGGCAAAGTTCCAGCCCTGCAGGCGGTCCTTCGCGGTGTCGATGTCCAGGTAGTTCTCCTCGCCGTCCATGAGTCGCGTAAAGGCGGTAAAGAGATAGTGGGCATCGGTGGGTCCGGGCGAGGCCTCGGGGTGGTACTGCACCGAGAAACACGGCGAGTCGAGCAGCTGGATGCCCTCGGCGGTGCCGTCGTTGAGGTTCACATGCGTCAGGCGAATGCGGCCGAAGCGCTCGTTCATCACGACTGGCGCGATGCCGCGGCGCACCCAGACGCGCAGATCCCCATCGGCCGCATGCTCGGTCTCGCCGCCGGAAAACTCGGGGACAAGCTTGCCCAAGCTGGGGAACAGCAGACCAAAGCCATGGTTTTGCGCGGTAATCTCCACGCGACGGCTTACCAGGTTCATGACCGGCTGGTTGCCACCGCGGTGACCGAACTTAAGCTTTTCCATCTGAGCGCCGCAGGCCAGGCTGATCATCTGGTGACCAAGACAAATACCAAAGACCGGCACCTTGCCGATCAGCTGCTGCACCTGCTCGTAGGTCTCCACCACGGCGTCGGGGTCGCCGGGACCATTGGACAAAAAGACGCCATCGGGATTCATGTCGAGCACCTCACTCGCGGGCGTATCCCACGGCACGACGGTAAGGTCGCAGCCGGCGCGGACCAGACCCTCCAGAATGCCGCGCTTCACACCGCAGTCGTAGGCGACCACTTTGTGACGGGCAGGAGCGGCAGCCGTAAGCGCAAAGTCATGCGTGGCAGGCAGGTCGGCGGCCACAAACTCGTGAGGTACGGGGCAACTTACGGTCTTGACCAGGTTCTCGCCTACCAGCGTGGGCGCTGCGGCCAGACGCTCGGCAAGCTCGTCGACGTCGAAGATCTCGGTCGAAATAATGCCCATCTTGGAACCATTGTCGCGCAGGTGGCGCACCAGGGCGCGAGTGTCGACACCCTCGATAGCGACGATGCCGTGAGCGCACAGGTACTCCGGCACGCTGACGGCCGAGCGCCAGTTAGAAGGCGTGGCGCACATGTCGCGAACGATCATGCCGCGCATGGCCGGAGCGCTCGCAGGGCGCACGGCGTCGCCGGGGAAGGCCGACTGGACGTCGGTCTCGTCGATACCGTAGTTGCCGATCTGCGGATAGGTCATGGTTACGATTTGGCCGGCATAACTCGGGTCGGTCATGACCTCAAAGTAGCCCTCGAGCGAGGTGTTGAAACAAACTTCGCCGGTCGCGGTGCCCTCGGCGCCGCATGCACGTCCATAAAAAATGGTCCCATCCTCAAGATACAGGATGCAGGGACCGCAGGTGCCCTTGCTGGTTTTGGCCAGCATACGCTGGCAAAGCTCGCTGGGCGCGAAGGTGCGGGCGGTAGTGCCCGCGGTATAGTTGTTCGCCATAATTCTCCTTCCCGGTCTCACAGGACCGGCTTAAAGGTGTGTAGTTAGGCCTCGCGGTATTGTAACCGCAAGCATGCCTCATGGCGTTAATTTCATCGAAATGTTTACGAAATGATAATTATGATTTTCTATGCATAATGATAATTTAATCCCCGTCCCAGAAAAATTATCCCGCGTGGGCTTGTGGCTCACGCGGGATAATGGCCTCTTACTTTTTCTTGTCCTGCTCCAGCAGTTCGGACGGTGTGCGATCGGGCTTGCCGCCGCGGAAAATCTCGCGGCCATGCAGACGATGCTCCAGGTCACGTTCGGCCTTTTCCTCGTCAATCTTGGTCTGGCTCACCACCGGGTCCTCAATCAACGACGACACCGAGTTCACCTGCTTCTGAATGCGCTCGGCGATGGTGTCATCCATACTCACGATGCGCATCTTCCAGTCGATACTCGTGGCGTTGGATGAGCTCTTGGTCCACACGAACGTCAAAATGGCGCTCTGGTGGCCGCGCGCGGGGAACATGCCAAAGAAGGAATCGTGCTGAATGTTGCTATCCTCGTCGATATAGGCGTGAACGTTATACACCACGCGGTCGATCTTATCGTTGAGTAACGCGTTGGTCGCAAGCGCCGCGGCCTGAATCTGCCCGTTGGACAGCAGCTCGAGCTCGTTGGCAGACGATGTGTCCAACACCGTCACCTCGACCGTGCCCGTGCGTTCATCGGCTTCATCGACGGTGAAGTCGAGCGGGAACTGCGTAAAGCCGTTGCCCCATTCAAGTCCACCCTTCAGCGCCGTCGAAACGGTATCGACCGAAACGCTCTCGGACAGGTTGGCGGTGTTCAGACGGCGCATCACGCCGTAGCCAATCTGCATGCCCACGATCAGCACCAAAATACCAATGACCACGGCCATCGCGGTCTTCGTAATGGTATGGCTCACCTGCGAACCCGAAGGATCGTCCTCGGACAGCGGGTCGATATGTTTTGCCTGGCTCGCGCGGTCCTCGCTGCGCAGCTGCGCTAGCGCCGCTTTGTCACCGCGCTTGACGGCGGCCTCTTTCTCGCGCATGCGCTCGGTACGCTTTTTGGCAAGCGTAGGATCCAAGACGCCGGATGCATCGATTTCGGAGAATAACTCCGTCACTTCTTCCGGAGTCAAAGGGTTCTTATCAGCCATGATCTTCCTGTCATATCAATCAGTCGAGCTCGTGCGCACGCGCACCTTCGAACTGCATTCGATAGTAACGGGCATAGGTGCCGCCACGGGCGAGAAGCTCCTCGTGCGTGCCACGCTCCACAACGCGACCATGCTCAACGGTCGCAATCTCATCGGCATGCTTAATGGTCGAAAGACGGTGGGCGATGATAATCGTGGTGCGGCCGCGTGCCAGCTCTTCGAGTGACTCCTGCACCGCCTCCTCGCTCTCGTTATCCAAAGCACTCGTCGCCTCGTCCAAAATCAGGATCTTGGGGTTCTTGAGAAACACGCGCGCGATGGCAACGCGCTGCTTCTGTCCGCCCGAAAGACGGCTGCCGCGCTCGCCCACCACGGTGTCGTAGCCCTGCGGAAGCGACTCGATAAAGGCATCGATGTTGGCGCGACGGGCGGCCTCGGCGATCTCTTCTGCCGTAGCGCCCGGCTTGCCGTAGGCGATGTTCTCGCCAATCGTACCGTCAAACAGGTAGACATCCTGCTGCACCAGGCCGATGGCGCGACGCAGGCTCTGCTGCGTCACATCACGCACGTCCTGGCCGTCGATGCTAATGGATCCGGCAGCCACGTCATAAAAGCGCGGCAGCAGCGAACAGGTCGTGGACTTGCCACCGCCCGAAGGGCCAACCAAAGCGATGGTCTGCCCGGGCTTGATGGACAGGTCCATATGGTCGATAACGGGACGCTCGTCGGCATCGCCCTCGCCCAGCTCAACATCCTCGTAGTTAAAGCACACGTCGTGATACTCCACGGCGCCGGCAGTCACCTGCAGATCCGTAGCGCCCGGCTTGTCCTGGATATCCGGCGCGGTCGAAAGCACCTCGTCCATACGCTTAAAGCCGGCGATAGCCTTCTGATACGTTTCGGCCGAATTGACGAGTGTCTCGAGCGGCGTGCAGAACAGCGAAATATAGAGTGCAAAGGTCGCCATATCGACCGCCTGCAGCTGTCCCTGGGCGACCAGCCAGCCGCCCAGCAGCACCACGATCACATAGAGCACACCAGAGAGCAGGCCATACGTCGCGGTATAGACGCCCATGGCGTGATACATGTTCTCCTTGGACGAAAGATAGCGATTGTTGGAGGCGCGGAACTTGGCACGCTCGGTCTCCTCGTTGGCAAAGCTCTTGACTACGCGCATGCCCGCCAGCGAATCCTGCAGCTGCGCATTGATGCCACTGATCTTTTTGCGGTTGTCGCTAAAGACCTCGCGCATACGCATGTTCTGCCAAAACATGATGACCGCAAACGCCGCCGTCACCACAGCCATGGCAAGTGCCAGCACCGGGGCGATGGTAAAGAGGATCACAAACGAGCCGATAATCTCGATGCCGCAGATGATGATCCACTCGGGCACGTGATGCGCCGCCTCGCAGATATCGAACAGATCGTTGACCACGCGGCTCATCATGTCGCCCGAGCTGTTGCGGTCGAAGTACGCAAAGCTAAAGCGCTCATACTGGTCGAACAGGTCCTCGCGCATCTTGGACTCCATGCGCGCGCCCATCACGTGACCCCAATAGCTCACAAAGTAGCGGCAGGCGCAGCGAACGGCATACATCAGCACCAAGCCCACCGCGATCATGCCGAGCGCCTGCATAATGGCAGCCTGACCCTGAGTAAATAGCCCACCGGTCAAATTACGCAGAATAATAGGAAAAGCAAGGTCAATGGCGGCAAGCACCAGAGCACAAACAGTATCAGCAACAAAAAGCCCCATCTGGGGCTCGTAATACGAAAGAAACCTCTTCAGCATGTGATCCTCAAAGAAATATCAGCAACGTAAGGCCCTGGGACAAAGCAATCAGTAGTACTTGTCCCAGGGCTATCCCCACTCGTTAAAGCTCCGTGCCCCCAAGGCGGTGCGCGATGCTATCGCAGGCCAAGGCGCCCACGACGGTCTTGGCGTCTTCGATCTTGCCGTCGAGTACGGCGTCGATCAGCTCGTGAAGCGGCACCAGGTCCACGTTGACAAACTCGTCATCATCGGGGTTGGGCGCATCAAACTCGAGCTTGGTAGCCAAGTAGATGTGGATGATCTCATCGCAAAAACCGCAGGACGTGACAATCGACGTCAAAAAGCGAATGCGACCAGCCCTAAAGCCCGTCTCCTCATGCAGCTCGCGCTTGGCGCAATCGAGCGGGTCCTCGCCTGGATCGAGCTTGCCGGCGGGAATCTCGACCGTCACGCGGTCGATGGCGGTGCGGTACTGACGCACCAGTACGATCTTGCCGCTCTCGGTCAGTGCCACAACAGCCGCCGCACCCGGATGGCGAACGATATCGCGGGCGCTGCGGCGACCGTTGGGCAGCTCAACCTCAAGACGGTGGACGTCGAGGATCTTGCCCTTCCAGGCGCACTCCTCCGAAAGAATCTTCTCGTGCAGCTCGGCATCGTGCGGGTCGTCATCGCCCAGCACCAGCGCCGGCTCGTCAGCGACCTCGCCACCAGGCTCGCCCTCGGCGTGCCCATACACGCGGCTGTCCTCTTCGACGATCTGCGCGTCCACGAGCTCTTCGTTCTTCTCGTCCATCCGTCTCATTCCTCTCGGATTTTAGGCATCCCAGGCGTCGCGGCCGCGCAGCGCGCGCAGGCCGATGTCGTGACGCAGGGTCTTGCCCTCAAAATCAATCTTCTCGCAGGCCTCGTAGGCAAGGTTGCGAGCGTTCTCAAACGTATCGCCCAGCGCGGTCACGGCAAGCACACGGCCGCCGTTGGTCACGAGCCGGCCGTCCACCACGGCGGTGCCGGCATGGTACACGGTCACGTTCTCCATGGCCTCGGCGTCGGCGATGCCGGTGATGACTTTGCCCTTCTCGTAGCTGCCGGGATAGCCCGCACTCGTCAGAACAACAGCCACGGCCCACTCGTCACGCCAGTCGAGCTCAATCTGATCAAGCTCGCAGTTGGCGCAGGCGAGCATAACCTCGACCAGGTCGTTCTTGAGGCGCGACAGCACGACCTGCGTCTCGGGGTCGCCAAAGCGGGCGTTGAACTCCAGCACCTTGGGGCCGGCGGGGGTGAGCATAAAGCCGCCATACAGGCAGCCGCGGTAGTCGATGCCCTCGGCAGCGAGCTCGGCCACGGTCTGCTCCATGACTTTCACCATGGTGGCGTGCTCCTCGTCGGTCACGATGGGTACCGGGCTGTAAACGCCCATGCCACCGGTGTTGGGACCCTTGTCGCCCTCGAGCGCACGCTTGTGGTCCTGCGAAGTGGCCATGGGGCGCACGGTCTTGCCGTCGGTAAAGGCCAGCAGCGAGCACTCGGGGCCGGTCAGCATCTCCTCGATGACCACGGTATTGCCGGCATCGCCAAAGGTGCCGCCAAAACACTCGCGCACGGCCTCTTCGGCCTGTTCAAGTTCGGTCGCCACGATAACGCCCTTGCCTGCGGCCAGGCCGTCAGCCTTGACGACCAGCGGAGCGCCCTGCTCACGCACATAGGCAAGAGCCGAAGCCTCGTCGGTAAACGAGCCGTAGGCTGCCGTCGGGATACCGGCGCGCTCCATGAGCTGCTTGGAGAACAGCTTGGAGCCCTCCATCTGGGCGCCCTCGGCACCCGGGCCAAAGCAGGGAATACCCGCCGCGCGCACGGCGTCGGCCACGCCCGCCACGAGCGGAGCCTCGGGGCCAATCACCACGAGTCCGCATCCGTGGCTCTGCGCAAACGCCGCCACGGCCGCAGGATCGCAGTCGTCGAGAACAACGTTCTCGCCGCAGCTCGCAGTGCCGCCGTTACCCGGCGCGATGTAGAGCTTGCCGGCGCGCGGTGATGCTGCGAGCTTAGCTGCCAAAGCATGCTCGCGGCCGCCGCTGCCCAACAACAGGATGTCGATGGTTTGAGTGTCCGCCTTCAAGGGTGCCTCCTCTATGGATGAACGGCCCGCTCCGCGCGAGCCCTTTGCAAGCAAATATACCCCTCGGCCGCCCGTCCGGGCTGCAAAGGGGTATATCGCAATAACCAAATAGTCCCGATTACTTCCAGAATCGGTTGATGATCTGCTCGCGACCAGCGCCAACGCCAATGAACGTCACGCGGGTGTGTGCCAGATCCTCGATAAACGCCACGTAGTCCTGAGCCTCCTGCGGCAGCTCCTCAAAGCTGCGGCAGCCGGTGATATCGCACTTCCAACCAGGAAGCTCCTCGTAGATGGGCTTGGCGTGCTCAAAGCGAACCTGATGCTCGGGCACGCTGGTATAGCGCTCGCCATCGACGTCGTAGGCCACGCACACCTTGATGGTGTCGAAAGCCGAAAGCACGTCGAGCTTGGTCATGGCGATATCGGTGAGGCCGTTGACGCGCGAAGCATAGTTGGCGATAGGGCCGTCAAACCAGCCGCAACGACGACGGCGACCGGTGGTCACGCCGTACTCATAGCCCTCCTCGGTCAGCGTGTGGCCAGCCTCGGACTCATAGGAAAGCTCGGTGGGCATGGGACCCGAACCGACGCGGGTGATATAGGCCTTCATGACGCCCAGCACGCGGTCGACGTTCTTCATGCCCACGCCAGAGCCGGTGATGGCGCCGCCGGCGGTGCAGTTGGAAGACGTCACGTACGGATAGGTTCCGTGGTCGATGTCGAGCAGCGTCGCCTGGGCACCCTCAAACAGCAGGTTCTTGCCCTCGTCGATCATGTTGTTGAGCAGCAGGCTCGTCTCGGTGATGTAGGGGCGCAGGCGCTCGGCCATCGGCAGGTACTCGTCGCAAATCTGGTCCACGGTGTAGGTGGGCAGGTTGTAGATGAGCTCGAGCTCGGGGTTCACGCGGGCGAGAGCGGTCTCCAGCTTGTCGCGGAACAGCGTCTCGTCCAGCATGTCCTGCATGCGCAGGCCAATGCGGGCCATCTTGTCCTGATAGCACGGACCGATGCCGCGCTTGGTGGTACCGATGTTCTTCTTGCCGAGCTTCTGCTCAAAGGCGCCATCCAGATCGATGTGGTACGGCATGATGACATGCGCGTTGCCGCTAATCTTGAGGTTCTTGGTGGTGATGCCGTCGGCCTCGAACATATCGATCTCCTCAAGGACAACCTTGGGGTTGACGACGCAGCCGTTACCGATCACCGACACGTGGTCGGAATACATGATGCCGGAGGGCACCTGGTGCAGGCCGTACTTCTTGCCGTTGACGACGATGGTGTGACCGGCGTTGTTGCCACCCGAGTAGCGTACGACGGCATCGAAGTCACCGGCGACCAGGTCGCAAATCTTACCCTTGCCCTCATCGCCCCACTGGGCACCGACCAAAACGGTTGACGGCATGTTTACTCCTTACATTCATGGCCTGTCTACGCGCCACGCCGGCACGCAGAAGCACAAAACATTCCCAGTATACCCGTGCAACGGGCGCCTGTCCTACTCCTCGGCATGTGCCCCATCAAGCTCATAAAACTTGGTGGATGCCGGCAGGAACATCAGATCGACGTCGCCGATCGGGCCCGAACGGTTCTTGGCCACGACGATACGCGTAACGCCCTCGTCGGGTCGATCGTCGCGCGAGGCTTCGGCCTCGTCGGCGGAGCGGTCCAAGAACATAACGATATCGGCGTCCTGCTCGATGGAGCCCGATTCACGAAGGTCGGAAAGCTGCGGGCGCTTGCCGGTACGGGATTCGACCTGACGTGACAGCTGCGACAGCGCGATGAGCGGAATCTTGAGCTCCTTGGCCATGATCTTCAGACCACGCGACATCTCCGAAACCTCGACGGTACGGCTCTCAGAGCGGCGTCCCGGCGGAGGACTCACCAGCTGCAGGTAGTCCAGGATGATGATTGCCTTCTCCTTGTTATGGAGCATGCGGCGGCTCTTGGCACGGATCTCGGTCACTGTGGTGCCGGGCGTATC
>CANNPG010000039.1:0-8379 GCA_947507375.1 uncultured Collinsella sp.
GGTCCGGAAGTTTTAATTGAAACGGTTTAGCTCTATGTTCTGTGTTGGTGAGTTGCCGTAGAGGGGGTCCGTCTTGGGCAAGCTTGTGGTCCGCTCTTGCAAGCGTTGCAGTGGTTGACCTGTTGCAACGGTGCCGTTCGCCGCCTGTTTGCTGCCTTTGGCCGCGCGAGTGTATTGTTTTGCGTGAATGTTTTGATGGCACGCTTCAATCGTGCTGTATTGGATGGTAATCAGATCCCGGCGAAGGGAGCGCCATGCAGCGCGTTTGGAGAACGATTACCGGCTTTTACCATGTCTGTGCTCGCGGTGTGGGCAAACAGCTCATCTTTGAGGGCGATGAAGACCGGTGGGAGTTTTTGGAGCTGATGCGCGAGTGCTGCCGCGAGGAGGGCGTGACGGTTATCGCCTGGTGCCTTATGGGCACTCACGTGCACTTGGTGCTTGCAGATTACGAGGACAGGATGAGCGCGGCGATGCACCGGTTGCTTTTGACGTACGCGCGGCGGTTCAATAAACGCACGGGGCGCACAGGCCATCTGTTCCAGAACCGTTTTGACCGGCGTTCGCTCGATACCGACTGGCAGGTGATGGAGGCTATTCGCTCCGTACACGCCGATCCGCAGGAGGCGGGCATCAGTCTCATTGAGCGTTATCCCTGGAGCAGCTTTGCGGAGCATTTGTGCGCTTACGACGGTGACGCGGCCGATGTCGCGAGGGGATTTTCTGATCCTTCTTGCGTGCTTGAACTTTTTGGTTCTGCCGAGGGCTTTATTGCCTATTCGCTTTCGACGCCCGACGGCAGCGAGCCGGCGCTGTGCGATATGAAAGAGACAGAGTGGGAACGCCACGCCTTTGCCGACAAGATGGCGAAGAGCCTCGGGGTTCCGCTCCACGGGGTTAAAGCCGCGCCGTCGGCGCAGCGCAATATCGTCATTCTTGGATTGCACGATGCCGGTTTTACGGTGCGTCAGATTGAGCGATATACGGGGATTGGCAAAAGTACCGTATCTCGTATCGTGTGCGCTTATGCGCGGGTGAAGGTACAGTCTGAGCTCTCGGAATAGAAAATGGCCGAACCACTCTTGTCAAGCGATTCGGCCAACAAAAATCTTAAGATTTGGGACAAGTTCTACTGATTATTTTGTCCCGTGAGCATGCCGTCGAGGGTGCGCCAGGCGAGCTCGGCGCATTTGACGCGGGCGGGCATGTGCGAGATGTCCTGAAGCTGGGCGGCCTCGTCCAGGTCTTCCAGGTCTTCCTCGGAGAGCTGCTCGCCGCGGATCATGGCGAGGAAGAGCTCTGCCAGGCGGTGAGCTTCCTCGACGGTCTCGCCGGTGATGAGGTCGGCCATGATGTCGGCACTGGCCTGGCTGATGGCGCAGCCGTGGCCGGTAAAGGAGGCCTCCTCGATCACGTTGTTCTCGACACGTAGCTGCAGGGTGAGCTCGTCTCCGCAGCTGGGGTTGATGCCGTCGTGCTCGTGCGTGGGAGCATCCATCTCGTACTTATAGTCGGGGTGCGAGTTGTGCTCCATAAATGTGGTGGAGGTGTACAGATTACCCATTGAACGTGCTCCAAACGTGATGCAGGCCGGCGATGAACTTGTCGATGTCGGCCTTGTCGTTGTAGAAGGCCACGCTGGCACGGCAGCAGGCAAGGTTTTCGACACCCAGCCAGGTAAGCAGCGGCTGCGCGCAGTGGTGGCCGGCGCGGATGCAGACGCCGTCCATGTCCATGATGCTCGCGACGTCGTGCGGGTGGATGCCCTTGACGTTAAAGCTCACGACGCCGTGGTGGTTGTCCCAATAGATGGAGCCGATGATCTGGACAAAGTCGAGCTGCATGAGTTCGCCCATCAGGTAGTGGACGAGTGCCTGCTCGCGGGCCTGAATGTTCTCGTAACCCACCGTGTTGACCAGGTAGTCGAGTGCCGCGCCCGTGGCGAAGATGCCGGCGGCGTCCTGCGTGCCGGCCTCGAACTTCTCGGGGACGGGCGCCCAGACGGCGTCCTGCTCGGTGACAGAGTCGATCATTTCGCCGCCGGTGAGCATGGGCGGCATGGCGTTGAGCAGGTCCATCTTGCCCCACAGCACGCCGATGCCCATGGGGCCCATGGCCTTGTGTGCGCTAAAGGCAAAGAAGTCGGCTCCCAGGTCGGCCACATCGACCGGCATGTGCGGCAGCGACTGCGCGCCGTCGACGACCAGATAGCCGCCGTACTTGTGGACGAGCTTGCCGAGGTTCTTGACCGGGTTCTCGACGCCCAGCACGTTAGAAACCTGACCCACGGCCAGAATCTTGGTCTTGGGACCAACCTTGGCAAGAACCTCCTCGGTGGTGAGCTGGCCGGTCTTAGTGGGGTAGAGGTAGACGAGCTTGGCGCCGGTTTCGCGGCAGACCTGCTGCCACGGGATTAGGTTGGAGTGGTGCTCCATGATGGTGATGACGACCTCGTCACCGGGCTCGAGCACCGTGGGTGCAAAGCTCTTGGCGACCAGGTTGAGCGACTCGCTCGTGTTGCGGGTGAAGACGACCTCGTTGGCCTGGGCGGCGCCGATGAGGTCGGCGATCTGTTGGCGGACCTTCGCGATGGCGTCGGTGGCCTCGACGGACAGCGAGTACAGGCCGCGCAGGGGGTTGGCGTTCATGCGCTGATAGAAGTCGCGCTCGGCGTCGAGCACACAGGCAGGGCGCTGCGCGGTGGCGGCGCTATCGAGGAAGGCGATCTCGGGGTGCTGCTGGAAGAGCGGGAAATGCGCCTTGTAGGGGTTGGTCTCGATGTCTACGGTGGGCCAGCCGCGCGAAGCCTCGTCGCTGGCGTCGAGCTCCATGGGCTCGGGGGCAGTGCAGGTATCGCATTTAACGTGCTCGGTGTCGATCATGCGAGCTCCTCTTCAAAGTTGTCGATCAGGTTGTTGCCCAAGCGGACGACGGCGGCGCGGGTGCGCTCGTCGGTCGCGGAAAGCGCGGCGTCCTCCAGCTTGGCGCGGATGAACAGGTCCTCGGCGGCATTTTGGTCAAGGCCGCGGCAGGCGAGATAGAACAGCTGCTCGTCGCGGACGTGGCCGATGGTAGCGCCGTGGTTGCCGGCGACGTCGTCCTCGTCGCAGAGAATGACGGGAACGGTCTTGTTGTCGACGCCCTTGTTGGCCAAAAGCACCGTCTCGCGCTCGGTGCCGGTTGCACCCTTGCAGCCGTGCACGAGGTCGATGGTGCCGCGGTAGACCTTCTTGGACGTGCCGGTCAGTACGCCGTTGGCGTCGATCTCGCACTCGGTCTTGCGACCGCGGTGGCGCAGCTCGTAGTTAAAGTCGCGCACCTGCTCGCGGGCGCCCAGGTAGTCAGTATCGATGGTGACCTTGGCGGTATCGCCCAGCAGGTCGCCGGCAAGGCCGGTGGCGCTGGCGCCGGCACCCAGGACGGTGTGCTGCACGTTGACGCGCGCACCCTCGTCCAGGAACAGGCCGGTGTCGTCGAGCGCGATCCAGCTATCGTCGAGCGTCTGCGTGCAGGTCACGTTGACGGTGGCGTACTCGTGGGCGCACGCGCGTAGCACGGAGCCCACGACGCCTTGGCCGGCAACGGGGGAGTCCAGGGCTATGCGTAGGTCGAGCGTTGCCTGCGGACGGGCGACGACATCGATGGCGGCGATGGCCGTGGCAGTGTCGACGCCACTCACGCGCACGGTAACCGTGGCGTGCTGGTATGCGGGCACATCGATGACGATGCGCTTGGTGGCGTGGTCGGCCAAGTAGGTGTAGGCAGCCTCGCCCATGCCGGTCTCGAAGGCTTCAGCAGGGGAGAGCTCTTCCTCGAGCTTGATGGCACCGGCCTGGTAGATGGAGGTGGCGGGCACGTCAAGCTCGGTCTCGGGCGTGATGCGGGCGCGGTCGGCGGCATCGCCAGGGGCGGAGGCGCGGCGCTCGGGGAAGCGCTCGGCCATGGCGTCCATGGCGGCGTCGAACGCGTCTGCCACGCCAGCAAACTGCTCTTCCAAGCCCTCAGCCTCAACGGCCTCGGCGGGAGCGGCGGCAAGCTCGTCAGAGAGCTCGAGCTTGGTCTGGTTCATCTTGAGCCAACCCCAAGTGGCAGCCGGCATCGAATTGACCTGCTCAAGGGTGGTAGCAGCGGTGTTCGTGGTCTGTTTCATTATCCGATCGCTCCTTCCATCTCGAGCTTGATCAGGTTGTTCATCTCGACGGCGTACTCCAGCGGCAGCTCCTTGGAAACCGGGTTGGCAAAGCCGTTGACGATCATGGTACGGGCTTCTTCCTCCGAGATACCGCGGCTCATCAGGTAGAACACCTTGTCGTCGCCGATGCGGCCGATGGTGGCCTCGTGGCCGATGTCGACGTTCTTGGCGCGGATATCCATGGCGGGGATGGTGTCGGAGCGGCTCTGGTCGTCGAGCATCAGCGACTGGCAGCTTACGGTTGCCTTGGAACCCTCCGCCTTGGGCGTGGCCACGATGGAGCTGCGGAAGGTCTGGATGCCTCCGCTCTTGGAGATGCCCTTGGTCTCGACGGTTGCCGAGGTCTCGGGCGCGTTGAGCACGACTTTGCAACCGGTATCGAGGTTCTGGCCGGCGCCGGCAAAGGTGATGCCGGTAAAGCTCGAGCGGGCGCGGCGGCCGTTGAGCACGCTCATGGGGTAGAGGTAGCCCACGTGGCTGCCGAAGGAGCCGCTGATCCACTCGATGTCGCCGTCCTCGTCCACGCGCGCACGCTTGGTGTTGAGGTTGTACATGTTCTTGGACCAGTTCTCGATGGTCGAGTAGCGCAGGTGTGCGCGCTTGCCCACAAAGAGCTCGACGGCGCCGGCGTGGAGGTTTGCCACGTTGTACTTGGGCGCGGAGCAGCCCTCGATAAAGTGCAGGTCGGCGTCGTCCTCGACGATGATGAGCGTGTGCTCAAACTGGCCGGCGCCCTTGGCGTTGAGGCGGAAGTAGCTTTGCAGCGGGAAGTCGAGCTTGGTGCCCTTGGGCACGTAGACAAACGAGCCGCCCGACCACACGGCACCGTGCAGGGCCGCAAACTTGTGGTCGGTAGGCGGGATGAGCGTCATAAACTTCTCGTGGATGAGCGGCTCCCACTGCGGGTCGTGCAGGGCCTCCTCGATGCCGGAGTAGACGATGCCCATCTTGGATGCGGTGTCCTGCATGTTGTGGTAGACGAGCTCGGAGTCGTACTGCGCGCCGACGCCCGCCAGATAGCTGCGCTCGGCCTCGGGGATGCCCAGGCGCTCAAAGGTGTTCTTGATGTCGTCGGGCACCGACTCCCAGTCGTGCTTTTGTTCGGTGTTGGGCTTGACGTAGGTGACGATGTTGTCCATGTCCAGGCCCTCGATGGAGGGACCCCACGTCGGATCCGGGAAGCGGTTAAAGATCTCGAGGGACTTGAGGCGCAGGTCGAGCATCCACTGCGGCTCGTCCTTCTTGGCGCTGATTTCGCGCACGATGTCGGGCGTGATACCGGCGTCGAGGCGCTCGAATCCCTCCTCGCCATAGGTGAAGTCGTAGAGGCTGCGGTCGATGTCCGCGACCTCGGTGCGGTTCTTGGTCATTGCGTCGCCCCTTTACGCCTGCTGCTCGGCAGTGGCGGCCTCGGCCTGGGCGCGCTGCTCGGCGGCCTCGCGCTCGAAGGTCTCAAAGCCGTTCTTGTCGATCCAGGGGATGAGCGAGGCGTCGTCCTCGCGCACGATATGGCCCTTGACCATAACGTGGACGCGGTCGACATCCAGGTGCTCCAGGATGCGCGTGTTGTGCGTGATGATGAGCATGGAGCCGTCACAGCTCTTGCGGTAGGCGTCCATGCCGTGGCTAACGGTGGAAAGGGCGTCGACGTCCAGACCCGAGTCGGTCTCGTCCAGGATGGCGAGCTTGGGCTGCAGCAGCAGAAGCTGGAGCATCTCGACCTTCTTTTTCTCGCCGCCCGAGAAGCCCACGCCCAGCTCGCGGTTGAGGTAAGCAGTGTCCATGTTGAGCTCGGCCGCGAGCTCCTTGACGCGACGGCGGAACTCCTTGCCCTTCATCTCCAGGCCGGGGCGGCCGGCGATGCTGGCGCGCAAAAAGCTCGACAGCGGCACGCCCGGGATCTCGACCGGGGCCTGGAAGCTCAGGAACAGGCCGGCGCGCGAACGTTTGTCGGTGGTGAGCTCGGTGATGTCCTGGCCGTCAAAGACGATGCGGCCGTCGTTGACCGTGTAAACGGGGTCGCCCATGACCAGGTGGCCGAGGGTGGACTTGCCGGCGCCGTTGGGTCCCATCAGCACGTGGGTCTCGCCGGCGGCGACGTTGAGGTTGACGTTGTGGAGGATGGTCTTCTCGTCCACGGAGGCGGTCAGACCCTCGATGGAAAGCAGCGGATTTGCGCTCATGCTGTCCCTCTCTGTATATGGTGTACTCATAGGTGTACTAAACCCTAGGAATCTTCTCGGAATAAAGTTACTATGGGTTCGGCGTTAGTCAAGGGAAAACCCGACTAATCCACTCGACTTTTCAAATTCTGGGACAAAATAACCTGTTGTGTTTGTCCCATTTACTTAAGATTTGGGACAAACAAACCTGGTTATGTTGTCCCAGATGCGATGGGAGGGTAGGTATGCTCATTTCTTCCAAGGGCCGCTATGCCCTCCGGCTGATGATCTATATCGCGGCGCTGGGCGACGCCGAGGGCAAGATTGCCCTGCGCGAGGTTGCCGACCGCGAGCATATCTCACAAAAGTATCTGGAACAGCTGGTTCGTCCGCTTATGAAGGCGGGCCTGCTTAAGAGCGTGCGTGGCAAAGGCGGTGGCTACATGATGGCCAAGGACCCCGCCGAGGTGCGTGCTGGCGACATCCTGCGCGCCGTCGAGGGCAGCACGGCTCCGGTGGCGTGCGATGGCATCGACAACAGCTGCACCCGCAGCGATTTGTGCTCGACCGTCAAGTTCTGGCGCGGTCTGGACGACGTGATCGAAAAGTACGTCGACGGCGTGACGTTGGCCGACCTGGCCGCCGTCCCCGAAATCAACTTTGACATTAAGCTGTAGGTTGAGCGCAATTCCTTAAGATTTCGCGGAGGGTTGTTGCCGTTTACCGAGGGGTTGTTGTGTAACAACGGGCGAGCTGCAATACTGATTTTTATCTTTGCAAACTGAACTTTAACTACACCAATGCAGGGAGGATCTTATGCAGCCCAAGCATTCTGCTATTGTCGCGGGCCTGACGTTGGCGCTTTCGTTTGGCGCCGTTTCCGCGCCGGCACCCGCCGCTGCCGAGGAGCCCACGCCGGGCGTTGCCTCGGATGCCACCGATATCGATAAGGGTCTCTACACCCAGCAGTCCTTCTCGGGCGTGCTGAGGTCGGTCCAGGGTGTTTCGTTTGTCAACGTGACTCCCGAGATGAAGTACTTTACCAAGTACGAGAGCCATGGCAACTACAACCAGGGATTTTCGTATGGTGACGGCTATAACGCACTGGGCTACTATCAGTTTGATCGCCGCTGGTCGCTCATTCCGTTTATGAAGCAGGTTTACAACTACGATTCTGCCAAGTACGTCATGCTCAAAGATGCGATTGAGCGCGGCAGCGAGATTTCCAACGCGAGCAATGCCATGTACGAGAACGGCCAATTTACCGAGCTGGGTCGTATCGCGCAAGAGGCTTTCCAGGGTGCTTACAACATCGATCCTGTCGAGTTCTCGGCACTTCAGGACGCCTATGCGTACAACTCTTACTACGCAGTGACCGAGGCGTGGCTCAAGAGCGGCCTGGGCATTGATATTTCGGGCCGCGCCGATTGCGTCAAGGGCATGGTGTGGAGCATCACCAACATGTGCGGCACCGGTGGTTGCAGGGACTTCTTCCGCTGGGCGAATCTTTCCAACGATATGTCCGATCGCGAGTTTGTGACGGCGCTCTCCAATAGTGTGGTCAACAATGTCGCCACTAAGTTTTCGAGTCAGCCCCAGTATCATGAGGGCTGGAAGAATCGTTATAAGAATGAGCTGAAGGACTGCTTGGTTTATATCGCTGAGGACGAGGCAGCCGCTGCGACGCCCGTGCAGCCCGAGCCTACGCCGGCGCCCTCGCCGACACCTGATTCGAATGACGACTCGAGTGACGATGCCAACGATGACAGGATGGATGCGCCCTCGACCGATGCTGACGGTAATGGCTCTGCTGGTGGCACTACCAACGACGGTTCTACCTCGAACGGCTCCGATTCGAACAGCTCTGCTGCGGGCGATTCGTCTTCAAGCTCTGCCGGCAATACGGACAGCGACGCTTCTGGTTCGACCGACGCTGACACCTCTAACTCATCTACTGGCTCGAGCGCTTCGTCCGTTGACACCTCCTCTAACAACAGCTACGACTCTGACGCAACAACAAAATCA
>CANNPG010000040.1:0-8187 GCA_947507375.1 uncultured Collinsella sp.
GGGAGCTTATTACCAGGAATAAAAAGCCCATGCCGGCCATGGTAATGAGATTAGTGAGCGTGGTCCAGAAAATGCCGTGTTTTACGCCGGCGACGCCTTTATCGGATAGGAAATACTTCTTTTGGAATGAGGCGAACATTTAGGCCTCGCCTCCCTTCGTGACGGCGGCATCCGCGGTCGCTGCAGTGATTTTCCAGCTCGCGGCCTGTTCGTATTCGGCCCACATCTTGGCATACAGACCATTTTGGGACAGCAACTCGGCATGGGTACCCGACTCCTGCACGCTGCCCTGGTTGAGCACCACGATTTGGTCTGCGCCCACCACGGTTGAAAGCCGGTGCGCAATCATAATGACCGTGCGACCCGCCGCCAGCTTGCTAAAGGCGCGCTGGATGAGCGCTTCGTTCTCGGGATCGGCAAACGCCGTGGCCTCATCGAGCACCACGATAGGCGCGTCTTTAAGGATCGCGCGGGCGAGCGCCACGCGCTGGACCTCGCCGCCCGAAAGATATGCTCCGCCGGCACCGAGCATGGTATTGATGCCCTGTGGGAGCTTGGCCACAATGTCGTCGCACTGAGCTGCGGAGAGGGCCGCACGCACTTCGTCGTCAGTGGCCGTAGGCTTGGAGGCGCGCACGTTATCGGCAAGTGTTTGCCGGAACAGCTGGTTGGTCTGGAACACGAAGGCGACCTGGTCCATAAGCTCGTGCGGATCCATATCGCGAACGTCCACACCGCCTACGAGCACTCGACCCGAGGAGACATCCCAAAAACGCGGGATCAGGCTTGCGCAGGTTGACTTACCGCCACCCGAGGGACCCACCAGGGCGAGGGTGTTACCAGCGGGAACGCTGAAACTCACATGGCTAACGGCAGGTGCTTCGGCACCCTCGTAGGTAAAGCTCACGTCCTCAAATCGCACGTCGCCGCCGGCAGGGTGCTTGGGTTGGGCGGGCACGGAGAGCTGCTTGAAATCCATAACGCTTCGGATGCGAGCCAGCGAATCGGCACTCATCTGAGAGGCCTCGCCCACAAACATGAGCTTGGTCATGGCCGTCGGCACCACGGCCGAAAATATCGCGTAAAACGTGAAGTTGGTCATAAAATGCGCGAAGTCCGTCTCGCCCGGCACCAACAGCAACGCCACGGGCAACAGGAATGCCACAAGACCATTGAGCGCGGTAAGGTTGAGTACCTGCGGACCTCGACAGAACGTGCCCGCATAGTTTTGCGCCATGTCGGCGTATTCGGCGATCGCATCGTGGAAGGCCTTAAAGGAGTAGACCGTCTGCTGAAACACCTTGACCACGGGGATGCCGCGTACGTATTCGGTGCCGGTCTTGTTCATCTTGACCAGCGCTCCCATGTAGGCCTTCATGAACTCGCCGCCCTTGCCGCCCATCATGGCGGCCATGGCGCCAAACGAAACGACGACCGAGATGAGGCATGCCGCGCCCAAGCGCCAATCGAGGGCGAAAAGCAGCACGAGCAAGCCCACGACCATGGCGACGGCGCCTGCGATATCGGGCAGCATGTGTGCGAGCAAAGTCTCGGTGGAGGCGGCGCATCCGTCTACAACACGACGCAGCTCACCGGTGGCGTGCGTGTCAAAGTAGCCAAGCGGCAGCTTAAGCAGGTGCTCGCTCGTAGTCTTGCGAATATTGGACGCGCAGCGAAACGCGGACAGGTGCGTGCACATGAGCCCCACGAAATAAGCTACGATGCTTGCCAGGGCAAAACCCACGGCCCACCAGCCATACATCGCGATGTTAGTGGCTTCGCTCCAGTTGGGCGCCACGGCGATCAGATCGCGCGCGACAAGCCAAATGCACACGTACGGGCCAAAGCTCAGCAGCTGCGAGAGCGCCGAGAGCGCCATGCCCAAATACGTTAGGAATTTACGGTCGCCGGCATATGCAAGCAGCTCGCCGATACCGCCGCCTTCCCTTTTTGATCCCTTTGCCATGAGATTCCTTTCTAACGGCTTGAGAGTTAACCGTAATGAACTTATCATTGATGTGTTAGCCATGGCTCACAATCAAGCCAGGCGTGGACGTTTCTGCAAAGGAAAGGGACGCTTTTGCAAATACGGCGGGCAGCGACCGACATAACCGAGCTCTACGCACCGCAATTTGAGCAGTTTGGCCTGGAGCTTACCGGCAAGGGCGCCGTCTTTACCGGCGAGGTGGCAAACGACCGGGCGCACGGCCGCGCATGGATCATGCCTCTCTCCCCTGCCTGCATCGTCATGGAGCATTTCATCACCCCGACGCACGATATGTACCTGGCCGAATACACACCCGAGCCATACGCCTGCGTGAGCGAAGTCAGCGCGCCCACACTTACATGCATGCCCGAGGCTGGCATAACGCCCGCGAACCTCAAACCATTGCATGGACCGTGGCCGAACAATGCCGTTTGCAGCTTTATCCAAGATAGCTGTGGCGAGGAATTAAGCCCGCTGTTTGCGGGGGAGCTCTATCACTCGCGCTCGGTGCTCTTTTTGCCTGGATATTTTGACGAACTGGAGCACCGCTATCCCACCGAGTTCGCGGGAATCTTTGAGGCGTTTGCCGAGTCATGGCACGAGGAAGCGACGTCTGCCATCTGCCACACGCTGCGCCGGATTAACGAGGACCGCGCCCGCACCGTAGGCGGACGCGTCTATATGCAGGGCATCGTGGAGACCATGGTCGCGGAGCTCGCCTGTTCGCGCGCGGCCCACAAGCAGGCGCGGCAGGCGGCAGACACACGCGTCAGCATAACCATTGCCGAAGAAGCAACGGCAATGATTGAGCGCGCGCTCGACAAAGGCAGACGTGTGGGTATCAACGAGGTGGCCGAAAGACTCTACACAAGCCGCTCCAAGCTATGCGCCACCTTTAAGGCCCAAACTGGCGAGTCCCTGGGCGCCCACATTCGCAGACGCCGCATGGAGCGAGCACAGGACCTTTTGGCCGATAGCTCACTCACGATAGCGCAGGTGGCAGAGCGTCTCGACTACCCTCAGCAGGCCGCCTTCGCCCAAGCATTCAGACAATACACCGGCACCACCCCCACCGCCTGGCGTTCCCAACATATATAAAGAATGAGGGCGCCATCGGCGCCCTCATTCACCAAATTCAATCCAGCCCCACCTGACCCGAACGGCCGAGTCGTCTGGCCGGGGAAGCCCCGAGTCGCCGGGGTGTTTGCTCCAAATGAGTTCCGCATGCAAAGAAGGCCACTAAATGTGGCCTTCGTCTTGCATAGGACTGTTTGAAATTTGGAGGAAATACCCCGGCGACTCGGGGCTTCCCCGGCCTCGCAGCTACGAGAGCGACGTTCTCAGCAACTCGTTGAAGAGCTTCGGGTTACCCTTGCCGCGGCTCGCCTTCATGCACTGGCCCACCAAAAAGCCAATGACCTTCTGGTTGCCGTCACGATACTGCTGCGCCTGATCGGCACAGTTTGCCAGCACCTCGTCCACGATCGGCTGCAGCGCGCCGGCATCGCTCACCTGACGCATACCACGCTCGTCGACGATCTTGTTGGGGTCGTCGCCGGTCTGAGCCATGGCCTCAAAGACCTCGTGCGCTTGGTTGGAGCTGATGGCATCGGTCGCCAGCAACTTGGCAAGGGCTGCCACCTGGCCAGGTGCAATACCGGACTCGGTCAGCGAGACGCCCGCGCCCTTAAGATAGGCGATCATCTCGTTGACCAGCAAGTTTGCAACCGTCTGGGCCTCCTTACCAGCCATGCCGGTAGCGGCAGCCTCAAAGAACTCAGCAAACTCGGGGTCGCCGGCAATCTGCTCGGCATCGGCCGCCTTAATGCCAAAGTCGGTCTCAAAACGGGCACGCTTGGCATCGGGCAGCTCGGGAATCTCGCCACGACAGCGGTCGATGAACTCGTCATCCAGATCAAACGGCGCCAGATCGGGATCGGGGAACAGGCGATAGTCATCGGCCGTCTCCTTCACACGCATGACTACGGTGCGCTTGCGGCTGGGCTCCCAGTGGCGGGTCTCCTGATAGATGATGCCGCCCTCCTCGAGCACCTCGGCCTGGCGGCAGATCTCGTAGGCAAGGCCGTCATGCAGGCTCTTAAACGAGTTGAGGTTCTTGAGCTCGGTCTTGGTGCCCAGCTTGGTCTCGCCGCGGCGGCGCAGCGACACGTTGCCGTCGCAGCGCATGGAGCCCTTCTCCATGGAGCAGTCCGAAATGCCCAGCGTCACAAAAATGCGACGGAGCTTCTCCATAAACAGGCGAGCCTCCTCAGGCGTGCGCAGGTCGGGCTCGGTGACGAGCTCAATCAGCGGCGTGCCGCAGCGGTTGTAGTCGACGAGCGACTCGGCCGCGGCGGTGATGCGGCCCTCGGCACCGCCCACGTGGACCATCTTGGCGGCGTCCTCCTCCATGTGGATGCGCAGGATGCGGATGGGCACCGTGTAGGAACCGTCCTCGCGACGCTCGGGCATCTGCAGGTTGGACGCGTCGTAGCTGGCCAGGTGGCCGGCGCGCTGGTTGCCCTCGCGCATGGTCGACGTCATGGACGTGGACAGACCCTCGGCGTTGGCCGAAGCGCTCGCCAGGCTCTGGGCCTCGGCCTCGCCAAACGCGCAGTCGGGGCGCTCGGCGGCACCGCGACCGGTCACGTCCAGGTCCAAGTGACCGTACATGGCAAAGGCGACCGGACCCTGCGTGGTCTGGAAGTTCTTGGCCATATCGGGATAGAAGTAGTGCTTGCGGTAGAACATCGAGTGGCGCTGGATCTCGCAGTTGGTGGCGAGGCCGGCCTTGACGATGCTCTCGATGGCGCGCTTGTTGGGCACCGGCAGGGCGCCGGGCAGGCCCAGGCACACCGGGCACACGTTGGCGTTGGGCTCGTCATCGTGGCTGAGCCTGCAGTTGCAGAACATCTTGGTATCGAGTGCGGTGAGCTCGGTATGGATCTCCAGGCCGATCACGGCCTCCCAATCCTGCAGGACCTCGGAAAGCTCCTTCATTACAGCTCGCCTCCCTTCCCGACAAAATCGGGCGCGACGGAAAGCGCGGGCGCACCCGTAGCGGCATCGGCAAAGCCGCGCTCCAGGGCGCGGGCAAACGTGAGCAGCTGACGGTCCTTAAAGGCCGGACCCACCAGCTGGGCAGAAACGGGCAACTGAGTATCCTCGCCCAGGCCCAGCGGCACCGAGATACCACCGTTGCCGCAAATGTTGAGCGAGATGGTGTACAGGTCGGAGAGGTACATCTGCGTGGGGTCGCTGATCTCGCCAAACTTAAAGGCCGTGCGCGGCGAGGCAGGCATGAGAATGGTGTCCACCTTGGCATACGCGGCGTCGTAGTCCTGCGTGATGAGCGTGCGGGCCTTTTGCGCAGCGTAGTAGTACTTGTCGTACACACCCGAGCTCAGCAGGTAGGCGCCGAGCATCTGACGACGCTTGGCCTCGGCACCAAAGCCGTGGGCACGCGAAAGCGAGCTCTGGTCGGACAGGTTGGCGCAGCCCTCCTCCTGATAGCCATAGCGAATGCCGTCGAAGCGGGCCAGGTTGGAGAAAGCCTCGGCCGGGCCGATGACGTAGTAGGCGGCGATGGCGGCGTCCAGGTGCGGCAGGTCGACCTCGACCAGCTCGGCACCCTGGTTCTGCAGCTCCTGAGCGGCGCGCTGAACAGCGGCCTTGACCTCGGGCGTCAGGCCCTCGGCCTCCATAAACGCAGGGATGATGCCCACGCGCTTACCCTCGATGCTGTCGTTGAGATGCTCGGTAAAGTCGACGGCGCAATCCTGGCTGGTGCAGTCGTACGGATCGTGGCCCGCACCGGTAAGCGCGTTCATGGCCAGCGCGACATCCTCGACCGTGCGGCCAAAGGGGCCCACCTGGTCGAGCGACGAGCCAAAGGCAACCACGCCGTAACGGCTCACGGCGCCATACGTGGGCTTAAAGCCCACCACGCCGCACAGCGACGCCGGCTGGCGAATGGAGCCGCCGGTGTCCGAGCCCAGCGAGAGCGCGACCTCGCCCGCGGCGACGGCTGCAGCGGAGCCGCCCGAGGAGCCGCCGGGCACGCGCTCGGTATCCCAGGGGTTGTTGGTGCGGTGGAACGCCGAGCTCTCGGTGGAGCTGCCAAAGGCAAACTCATCCATGTTGGCCTTGCCCATGGGCAGGCAGCCGGCATCGAGCATGCGCTGGACGCAGGTGGCGGTGTAGACGCTCTGGTAGTTCTCGAGCATGTGGGAAGCGCAGGTGGTGCGCGTGCCCACGAGGTTCATGTTATCCTTGATGGCCAGCGGCACGCCCGCGAGCGGGGGCAGCGATTTTCCAGCGGCACGGTCGGCATCCACACGCGCAGCGGCCTCGAGCGCAAGCTCGGGCGCCACCTGCAGGAATGCCTGAACCCCGCCCTCGCGCGCCTCGATGGCGGCAAGGGAGGCCTGGGCCACCTCGGTAGCGGTAAAGTCGCCGGCGGCAACGCCCGCGGCAATCTGGGCGGCGGTAAGGGAATCGAAGCTCTGAGCCATTACTCGCTCTCCCCCTCTCCCAAAATGGACGGCACGCGGAAGTAGCGGTCGCGCGCGCTGCCGGCGTTTTCGAGCGCGACGTCGAGCGGCAGGTCGCGCTCGGGCTCGCGCAGGTCATCGCCCATCACGTTGGACAGGCTTCCGATAGGATGGAACGTGGGCTCCACGTCGGGCAAGTCATATTGCAGGACGGGCTCGAGCATCTGGACGGCGTCGTTCATGTAGGACGTCATCTGGGTGAGCTCGTCATCGGTCAGTGCGATCTTTGCGTACTCGGCGATGCCGCGCACGTCTTTCTCGCTGAGTGCCATAGGCGCTCCCTTCCGCATAACAGTTAAACCGCTCTAGTATACAGGGCGGCGCCGGCTTGGAGCAGGCGCTTTACCCAAATGCAGCGAAAACGTAACGAGGGCGGCGGGCTGGCAGGCGGCGGGCCGGCGGTTCTGCAACGAAACCGCACCGTCCATAGCGAAAATCGTCCCGCCCGCAACGAAAACCGTCTCGCCCACAACGAAGACCATCACAACATTCGACACTTTTCGCCAAAATCGCGATTTTCATCGAATGTTGTGATGGTTTGGAAGCCCTGACCACCACAAAGGTGCCAGTCCCCATTGTGGTGGTTCCGAACGATGTCTTATGCCGAGGCCTTGGCCTTGCGGCGCTTGCGGACCGCGTGGATCACGATGTCCAGCAGCAACAGCACAATGGCCACGACCACGATGAGCACGGCAAACTCGCGCTTGCCCCAGTGGCGGCCGGCCAGCGACTTTTGCTTGTCGACATCCTTCTTGTTGTACTTGGTGCGCACGCAATGCACCAGCAGGCGATGGTCGTTTACGCCGTAAGGCGTGCAGGTGACGAGCGTCACCTTGTCGGCGCCCGGCTCGATGGTCAGCGACTCCATCTCCTCGGGCAGCACCACCTCGGAGTCCACCATCTTGTAGGCGAGCGTCTTGTTCATGGTGTGCAGCAGCACCAGGTCGCCGGGCTCCAGCGAATGGATGTCGTCGAACATGCTCAGGTTGCGCATGCCCGAGTGCGCGGTGAGCACGCAATGCGTCGAGGTGCCGCCCACCGGCAGGCTCGTGCCCTCCAGGTGGCCGACGCCCGCCATGAGGACCTCCTCGCTCGTGCCGTGGTAGATGGGCATGCTCACGTCGATGGAGGGAATCTCGACCCAGCTCATCATGGGGTCGCGGTCAAAGATGAGCTGCTGGGCGTAGGGCTCAATCTGGTCGGCGGGAAGCTCGGTGGCCTCGCCCGCCAGCTGCTCGTTAAAGGAGCGCGCCTGGAGCAGGATGCGTTCGCGCTCCTCGGCAGACAGCGCGTCCACGGTGCTGGACACGGTGCTGATCTGGTTGAACACGCCCGAGGCCTCGAGCCGGTCCAAGATCCACGGCCAGGTCATAAGGCCCACGCCAATAAGGATGATGACAATGGTGATGAGACGGTCGGCCCAGCGCGGCAGCCGCTTGCGACGGCGCTTGGGCTTTGGTTGAGGTTTGGGCTGAGGGCTTGAGCCGCCGTTGTCCGCGGCGTTATTGCTCTTCATATGTTTGGCGCCCTGCACCATCGCCGGTCACTCCTCTACAGCTTAGGTTGTCTAAACAAATAATAGCCGATTAGCAAGCTTCCGCGCCGGATAACGCAGCTTGGCTGCACCGTCCGGGCCATGTAACCCCA
>CANNPG010000041.1:0-8127 GCA_947507375.1 uncultured Collinsella sp.
AACTCTTGCTTGTAAGCCTCCATGCGGGCTCCTCTCGTAATCGCGTACGTGCCTTCCAGTTTAGCGCAGGCGAAGCGTCGATGCGGGCGCGCTTTGGGGCCACGGCATTCTGTAAAGGCTTTGTCAGGGGGAATGGTTTTCCGAACAATGGGGTTGACATGTCAAACCCCCTCATCAAGAATACGGGCGGATTAAAAAGGGGCACGAGATACCCAAAGCGCGCTGCGCTCAGCCTTTAGGAGGTGTGCCATGGAAGGCAGTCCTAGTCGAAAAACCTGCATGTCGCCCTCGGCACGCCGCGAGGACTCCGCACACGCATAAACGCCACCGGCAGATCGCCAAAACCACCGCAAAGGCGCGCTGCACCCTTTGTGGGCTCAAGAGCTTGACGTGAGCGACATCTAGGTTTTTTGAAGCAAATACGACACGTACGCTAACTCCCCTCAACAAGGAGGACCCTATGCTGATGCTCAAAACCGTCACGGTACTCGAAGCCATCTCCAAGCGCCGCCGCACGGCGCGCCCTGCCGCTCATACCGGCCTGTCCAAGAACACCATATTCGCCGCCACCCATAGTGCCGAGGACGCCCTCGTACTGCTTGACGCCACGGCAAACGGCCTCACCGTCGAGCAGGCAACTGAGCGCCTGAACGCCGTCGGCCCCAACACCATCGAGGCAACGACCAAAACGCTCGCCCGCCGCATCGCCGACGCGTTCATCGATCCCTTCGCCGGCATCCTCGCCGCGCTCGCACTGGTCTCGCTCTACATCGACGTGCTCGCCGTGCCCGAACCGCAGCGCGACCCCTCCACGGTCATCGTCATCGGCACCATGCTGCTGGTATCGGGCGGCATGAAGTTTATCCAGGAAGCCCGCAGCGGCAATGCGGCCGAGGCCCTCAAGGACCTGGTCTCCAACACTTGCACCGCCCTGCGCGACGGCGAGCGCATCGAGATCCCCTTCGACGAGCTCGTCCCCGGCGATGTAATCCGCCTCTCTGCCGGCGATATGGTGCCGGCAGATGCCCGCATCATCACCGCGCGCGACCTGTTTGTGATCGAGTCCGCACTCACCGGCGAGAGCGAGGCCGTCGAGAAGACCACCGCCGCCACCGTCGTCGAGGGCGCCGACGGCTCCGCACTACCACTCTCTGCCTGCAAGAACATCGTCTTTACCGGCACCTCCGTGCAAAACGGCGCCGCCATGGCGCTTGTCGTTGCCACAGGCTCGGACACCTACCTGGGCGGCATCGCCAAGATGCTCAACGGGCGCGGCGAAAAGAGCGCGTTTGACCGCGGCGTCTCGAGCGTCTCCATGTTGCTCGTACGCCTGATGCTCGTTATGGCGCCGGCCGTCTTTGCCATCAACGCCGCCACCAAGGGCAACGTCATCGACGCGCTGCTGTTCGCCACGAGCGTGGCCGTGGGCATCACGCCGCAGATGCTTCCCGTCATCGTGACCACGAGCCTGTCGCAGGGCGCCAAGGACCTCGCCCGTCGCCAGGTTATCGTCAAGGAGCTGCCGGCGATTCAAAACCTCGGAGCGATGGACGTCCTGTGCTGCGACAAGACCGGCACCCTCACCGAAGACCGCATCGTGCTCGAGCGCTACCTCAACACCGATGGCAACGAGGACGCGCGCGTGCTGCGCCATGCGTTTTTGAACAGCTTCTTCCAGACCGGCCTCAAAAATCTTATCGACCTGGCCGTAATCGACCGTGCCGATGTGACGCCCTCGACCGTCGTGCCCGATTCTATGCTGGGCCAGAGTCTGCGCGACCGCTACACCAAGGTCGACGAGGTTCCCTTCGATTTCTCGCGCCGTCGCCTGAGCGTAGTTGTCGCCGACGCCCAAGGCAAAACCCAGATGGTTACCAAGGGCGCCGCCGAGGAAATGCTCGAGATCTGCTCCTTTGTCGAGATCGATGGCATCGCTCAGCCGCTCACCGACGAGAAGCTCGCCCAGATTCGCAAGCAGATCGCCGGACTTAACGCCGAGGGCCTACGCGTAATTGCCGTGGCGCAGAAGACCAATCCGCGCTGCGTGGGCGAGTTTGGCATCGCCGACGAGTGCGACATGGTGCTGATGGGCTTTTTGGCCTTCCTCGATCCGCCCAAAGCAAGTGCCGCGGGCGCCGTCGCCACCCTCGAGGCCAAGGGCGTGGCGGTCAAGGTCCTAACCGGCGACAACGACCGCGTCGCCGCCACCGTCTGCGAGCAGATTGGTATCGATGCGAGCAACGTCTTGCTCGGCTCCGAGATCGATACGCTCGATGACGCCGAACTTGCCGAGCGCGCCGAGAAAACCCACCTCTTCGCCAAGCTCTCGCCGCTGCAGAAGGCGCGCCTGGTACGTGTCATGCGCGAGATGCTCGACCGCACCGTGGGCTTTATGGGCGACGGCATCAACGACGCCGCCGCCATGCGTGCGAGCGATTGCGGCATCTCGGTCGATTCGGCCGTCGATATTGCCAAGGAATCCGCCGATATCATCTTGCTTCAGAAGGACCTGGGCGTGCTCGAGCGCGGCATCATCGAAGGCCGCCGCACTTACGGCAACCTGCTCAAGTACCTCAAGACCACGGTGAGCTCCAACTTTGGCAACGTGCTGTCCGTGACCGTCGCGAGCCTGTTCTTGCCGTTTTTGCCCATGAGTGCCCTGCAGCTGGTGCTGCTGTCGCTCGTCTACGAGATCGTGTGCATCACGCTACCGTGGGACACCGTCGATGACGCCTGGACTGCCCGTCCGCGCTCCTGGGACGCCGCGTCCATCAAGGGCTTTATGCTCGAGCTGGGCCCCGTGAGCTCGCTGTTTGACATCGTGACCTTCGCCGCGCTCTTCTTTGTGGTGTGCCCCGCCGCCGTGGGCGCAAGTTGGGCCGAGCTCGCCGCTACGAGCAATGTCGCGAGCATGGCGACCTTCGCCGCGCTCTTCCAGAGCGGCTGGTTTGTCGAGTCCATGTGGTCGCAGACGCTCGTGATCCACATGCTGCGCTCCCCGCGCCTGCCGAGCCCGCGTGACCACGCCGCGCCCGCGCTGTGCGCTCTCACCGTGCTAGGCCTGGCGCTTGTCACCTGGCTGCCGGCAAGCCCCATCGCCGATGCACTCGGCCTCATGACGCTACCCGCGAGCTTTTTCGCGCTGCTCATCGGCATCGTTACCGCCTATATCGCGCTCACCCAGCTGGCAAAGCGCCGCTACATTGCACGCCACGGCGAGCTGCTGTGACGCGCGACCCATCAAGCGGTCAAAAAGTCCCGCCTCAAATTAAACCGCCCCCATTTCCTGTGCTAAGGAAATGGGGACGCTTTACGCCGGCCTTTATCTTTTTCGACAGCCTCGTTTGGCTCGCGCTACACCAGACGCATGGCCTCCTGGACAGCACCGTAAAGGTTGGCGTCGTTGCCGAGCTCGGCCGCCTTTATCTGCGGCACAGGAATGCCGGCAAGGGTCCCTTTGTAACTCGCGAGGGCCAGCGGCATCTGCGCACGCAGGGCATCGACGAGCTCGGGATGGCACGAGATACCGCCTGCGATCACAAAGACCTCGGGGTCGAGCACGGCCTGCAGGTTGATGAGCTGTCCGTCAAAGGCACGAGCGTAGCGGTCGAGCGCGCGCTGCGCCGCCTTGTCGCCATCCGCAATCCATTCAAAGACGCGGCGGCCGTCCACCGGAGAATCCGCAGGCAGGCCCTTCTCGGCAACGACAGCATCGCGGAGCGCACGCCAACCGCCCGAATCGGCAAAGGAGTTTCCCATGTTCGCAGCAGTCGTGACATCGTTGCGCAAGAAGCTGAACTCGCCTGCAAAGCAGTGCGCGCCGCGCAGGACCTTGCCGTCGATGACGATACCGCCGCCGATGCCCGTGCCGATAGCGAGCACCACGCCAAAACGCGTCCCGCGCAGGGCACCGGCCGCATACTCACCGAGCGCACAGCACTTACCGTCGTTATTGACGGCAACCGGCACCCCCAGCGCCTCGCACATGAGCTTTCCCAGCGGGCAGCCGTCCATAAACGTGAGCGCACCGCCGCGATGGATCGTCCCCGTGACGTCTCCCTCGTAGAGACTACTCATTTAAGTACGTCCCCAATGACTAGTCAAAAATGGGCCATGTGTCCCAGTTGTGGAGACTCGTTGAGCCGTCTGGGTATCGTGAAAGATCGCGCACTCCCCCATCATCAAAAGTGACACACGCTACCTGTTGATGGGAGGCAGCCATGGGCTTCTTTGACAAGATGTTCGAGAAGAAAGAGTGCGCGATTTGCGGTACCGAGCTGGGACTTTTGGGGAAGACCAAGATCAACGAAGGCTACCTGTGCAAAGAGTGCGTCGGCAAGCTCTCCCCCTTCTTTGGCGGCTATCGTTCCAGCACCGCGGACGATATCCGCGAGCAACTCGCCTACCGCGAGGCCAATGCCGAGCGCCTGGCCTCGTTCAACCCCACGCGCACGCTCTCTGCCGGGCGCACCAACATCATGCTCGACGAAGACGCGGGCCTGCTGATCATTACCTCGCAGAGCCGCTGGCGCGACGCCAATCCCGACATCATCGAGTTCTCGCAGGTACTCGGCTGCGATATGGATATCGACGAGCATCGCACCGAGATTTATCGCGAGACCAAGGACGGCGAGCGCGAGAGCTACAACCCGCCGCGCTACGACCTGGATTACGACTTTAATCTGACCATCCACGTCAACACGCCGTACTTTACCGAGATCAACCTGCGCGTGAACGACTCCACCATCGATCAGCGCGGTTCCATCGAATACCGCGAGGCCAAGCGCCAGGCAACCGAGGTCCGCGACGCGCTGGTGCAGCTGCGCCAGGAGACGCGCGACAGCGTCGTGGCCGCCAAGGCCCCCAAGACCGCGGTCACCTGCCCCTTCTGCGGTGCAACCACCATTCCCGATGCCAGTGGGCGCTGCGAATACTGTGGTGGCGCCATCGGCGCATAGCCTCCGGCACGGAAAGGACCAATCATGGCCTTCGAGAGCGTCAACTACCAGTGCCCCGCGTGTGGCGGCCCCCTTCACTTTGCCAGTGCCGAGCAAAAGCTCGTCTGCGACTACTGTGACTCGCGCTTTGAAGTCGAAGAAGTCGAGGCCCTCTATCGCGAGCGCTAGGACAAGGCAGATGCCAAAGCCGATGCCGCAGCCGCGGCCCCCAAGCCTGCTGTCGACGATGCCGTGCAGGAGCTGGCCCAAAACGCCGGCTACATCTGCTCGTCGTGCGGCGCCGAGCTCGTGTCCGACGGCACCGTCGCCGTCACCACCTGCCCGTACTGCGGTAACTCCGCCGTGGCGCCCGGCCAGCTCTCTGGCGACTTCTCACCCGACCTGGTGATTCCGTTTAAGCTCGGGCGCGATGACGTCACGGCCGCACTCAAGGAACACTACAAGGGCAAGATCTTGCTGCCCAAGAGCTTTGTCACCGGCAACCACATCGACGAGGTCCAAGGTGTCTACGTGCCGTTTTGGCTCTACGGCGCCCGCGTTGACGGCGAAGTGTACTTTGACGCGACCAACGAGACCGTGACCGAGGAATCCGACCGCACCGTCACGACCACCGACCACTACGATGCCTATCGCAAGGGCAATATCTCGTTTAAGCGCGTGCCCGTCGACGGATCGTCCAAGATGCCCGACGGCCACATGGACGCCATCGAGCCGTTTGACTACGACGCACTGCGCCCGTTCTCGGTCGCCTATATGCCCGGCTACATCGCCAACCGCTACGACGAGGATTGCGAGACCTGCAAGGCGCGTGCCGAGCGTCGTATGGAAGAAAGTACGATTTCGGCCCTGCGCGGGACCGTCGTCGACGAGTATGACGACGCCACGGTCGAAAGCAAGCAGCTCGACTACACCTGGGAAGACAGCGACTACGCCCTGTTCCCCGTGTGGATGCTTTCCACCTCGTGGAACGGCAAGAGTTATCTGTTTGCCATGAACGGCCAGACCGGCCGCATGGTCGGCGAGCTTCCCTGCTCCAAGCCCAAGCTCGCCATCGCCTCGGTGCTGTTCTTTGTGATCGGGTTTGTCCTCTCCCAGATTCTCTTTATGGGTGGGAATGCCTTCGATCCGGACTACCTCACCTTTGATGTCGAGGGCATCCTCATCAACATCGTCGCGCCGTTGATCATCGCGGTCATCGCAGACGTGCTGCTGGTGGGCCAGCTCAAGACGGCCAACGAGGCCACCCACGCCGATTGCTACTGTGGCGAGCTCGACCTGACCGAGAAGCACGACACCTTCAGCCACACCGAGACCACCGTCGTCATGAAGGACAACAAGGACGATTAGCCATTCTGACCAATACCACCCGGCCTTTGACGAGAAAGGAAGATCACCATGGGACTCTTGAGAGCTGGATTGGGAGCTGCCGGCGGCGTCATGGCCGACCAGTGGAAAGAATTTATCTATTGCGAATCGATGCCCGCTGACGTCTTAGCCTGCAAGGGCAGCAAGCGCACCGGCGGTCGCAGCTCCAACACGCGCGGCGAGGACAACGTTATCTCCAACGGCTCGGTCATCGCCGTCAACGACGGCCAGGGCATGCTCGTGGTGCAAAACGGCAAGATCATCGAGGTTGCGCTGGAGCCTGGCGAGTTTGTCTTTGACACCGGCAGCGAGCCGAGCGTCTTTAGCGGCAACCTGGGCGACTCCATCAAGGAAACCTTTGCCAATATCGGCAGCCGCTTTACCTTTGGCGGCGACGCTGGCAAGGACCAGCGCGTCTACTTCATCAACACCAAGGAGATCATCGGCAACAAGTACGGCACCGCCTCGCCCGTGCCCTTCCGCGTGGTCGACAACAACATTGGTCTGGACGTCGACATCTCCGTGCGCTGCAACGGCGAGTATTCGTACCGCATCACCAACCCGCTGCTGTTCTACACCAATGTGTGCGGCAACGTGACCGATAGCTACACGCGCGATAAGATCGACAGCCAGCTTAAGTCCGAGCTGCTCACCGCCCTGCAACCCGCCTTTGCCAAGATCTCGGAGATGGGCATCCGCTACAGTGCCATCCCCGGTCACACCACCGAGCTCGCCCGCGCGCTCAACGAGGTCCTCTCGGCCGACTGGCGCGACCTGCGCGGCGTCGAGATCGTGAGCTTTGGCGTCAACTCCATCGCCGCCTCGCAAGAAGACGAGCAGATGATCAAGGACCTGCAGAAGGCCGCGGTCATGCGCGATCCCACCATGGCAGCCGCCAACATCGCCAGCGCCCAGAGCGATGCGATGCGCGCAGCAGCCGCCAACCCCAACGGCGCGATGGCCGGCTTTATGGGCATGGGCATGGCAGGTGGCATGGGCGGCATGAATGCCAGCCAGCTGTTCGCCGCCGGCCAGGCACAGCAGCAGGCTGCCCCGCAGCCGGCTCCGGCTCCCGCCCCCGCACCGGCTCCTGCCGCTGCCCCCGCGGCCGGCACGTGGACCTGCAGCTGCGGTGCCACCAACACCGGCAAGTTCTGCCCCGAGTGCGGCAGTCCCGCACCCGCCCCGGCACCGGCCAAGTGGTTCTGCCCCAACTGCGGCAGCGAAAACGGCGGCAAGTTCTGCAGCAACTGCGGAACGCCCAGGCCCTAGCCCCTCTATCCGGTAATTGGCGGGGGTCCGCCACCCCCGCATTTGCTTCTATGGGTTTCGTTCGATAAAGGAGGACACCATGAAGACAACGTTCAAAAAGTCCGCACTCGCATTTCTGACATGCGTCCTGGCGCTCGCCTTTGCCCTGACGGGCTGCAGCGGCGGCGGCAAAGACCCCAAGGCCAACTTCGTCGGCAGCTGGGAACTCTCGGGTGGAACCGTGGATGGCGAAGAGCTAACCGATGAGTACATGAAGATGCTCGAGGATTGGGGTGTCCACTGCGTCCTGATTCTCGATGAGGACGGTACAGGTGCCCTCGACCTGTTCCTTGAAGTCGTCGACCTTAAATGGGAGGCAAAGGACGCCACCACCGTAACCCTCACCGCCGAAGATGAGTCGCACGACCTGAAGCTCAAGGACGACAAGCTCGTCCTCGAGGTGGATGGCGACAAGCTTATCTTTACGAAATCCAACAAGAATCTATCCGGTACGATGAAGAAGGATCGCGAGGCGGCCGAGAAGGAAGAGGAA
>CANNPG010000042.1:0-8059 GCA_947507375.1 uncultured Collinsella sp.
GCAGCTCATGTGGGGTGCGTGTATGTGCTTGCAAATCCCGAATTCTTGTCTAAGATATGGATTTGCCCTCGACTAGACCGAAGAAGTTGGTCTCACGGACTTCACCTGCCCGCGTCGATGGCGTATTATATTCAACTGTTTGTTTGTAGTTGCAGCCTAAAGCTGCTTGGTTGGAGGAGTTTCCTTTGGCAGTCAAGATTCGCCTTGCTCGTCACGGCGCTAAGAAGCGTCCGTACTACCGTGTCGTCGTCGCCGATTCCCGCGCCCCGCGTGACGGTCGTATCATCGAGGAGGTTGGCCGCTACAACCCGATGACCGCCCCCAAGACCATCAACCTCGACCTCGAGAAGATCGCCGACTGGCAGTCCAAGGGCGCTCAGCTCACCGACGCCGTCGCCGCTCTGGTCAAGGCTGCCAACGAGGGCGAGAAGACCGAGACCGTCGTCAAGAAGTCCAAGAAGCAGCTCGCCAAAGAGGCCGAGGCCGCTAAGGCTGCCGCTGAGGCCGCTGAGGGCGCCGAGGAGTAAATCGTGCCTGAGGTTGACGCTGCACAGCTCGAGGGTGAGGCAATGCTCTCAGATCGCATCGCCGATCTCGTCGAATATCTCGTTGTTCAGATCGTCGACGACCCGGATTCCGTGAGCCTTGAGGTCATCGATGGTGACGACGCCTCTACGATTGAGGTTTCGGTCGCCGAGGATGACGTCGCTAAGGTCATCGGCCGTCGTGGCCGTACCATCAAGGCCATTCGCACGCTCGCCCGTGCACTGGCCGCTCGCCTCGACACTGCTGTCGAGGTAGAGGTTCTGGGCTAGGACCTTGAGGTCCCAGTACAAAAACATCGCCCGTGTGGTCAAGCCGCACGGAAGGAAGGGGGAGGTCCTCGCGCAGCCGCTGCGGGGGCTTCCTTCTGTATTAGAGCCGGGTATGCGCGTCGCCCTGACGCCGCCGGCGCTCAAGCGCGACCGCTTTTGCACGGTCGTGTCCGTCACCGATACGGGCGATGGCGATCTGGTCTCGTTTGAGGGCATTGACGACTTGACGGCCGCCGAGGGCATCACGGGATGCTACGTGCTGGCAAATCGTGACGATTTTGAGCTCGATTCGCTCGACGCTGCCTATACCGACCTGATGGGTCGCGAGGTGGTCGACGAGCGCTTCGGTTCGCTCGGCACGATTGTCGAGATCATGTCGACGCCCGCTAACGATGTTTGGGTTGTCGAGGGTGATCGGTACGGCGAGGTACTGATTCCCGTGATCGAGCAGGTCGTGCTCGATCTTCCCGATGCAGGAACAATTTCCGTCCACGTGATGGACGGCCTGATCGATATGGACAAGTAGGGAGGACAACATGCTGATCGAGACCCTTTCGGTCTTTCCCGAGATGTTTGAGCCCGTCATGTCCACGTCGATTTTGGGCCGCGCCCGCAAGGCCGGCCTTTTTGATTTTAAGGCGTATAACCTGCGCGACTGGACGCACGACCGCCATCGTACCGTCGATGACGAGCCGTACGGCGGCGGGCAGGGCATGCTCATGAAGGTCGAGCCTATCGCAGAGGCCATCGAGGCCATTAGCGCAGAGGGTCCCAAGCCGACGGTGGTGTTTTTTACCCCCTGTGGCGAGCCCTTTACGCAGCATGTGGCCGAGCGCCTGCTCAAAAGCGAGCGTCTGCTGTTTGTGTGCAGTCGCTACGAGGGCGTCGACGAGCGTGCGTATGCGTATGCCGATGAGCGTCTGTCGATCGGCGACTACGTGCTTACGGGCGGCGAGCTTCCCGCTATGGTCGTTGCCGATGCCGTCGTACGCCTGATTCCCGGCGCCCTGGGCGACGAGATGAGCAATGTGGACGAGTCGTTCTCGACCGCCGAGGACGGAGGCCTGCTCGAGTACGCGCAGTACACCCGTCCCGCCGAGTTCAACGGCGAGGGCGTGCCGCCGGTGCTCGTGAGCGGCGATCACGCCAAGGTCGATGCCTGGCGTCGCAAGAACGCCATCGAGCGCACCTGCCGCTGGCGTCCCGATCTGATCGAGACGGCGCGGCTCACGCCCGAGGAGCGTGCGTACGCGCAGGAGATTTTGGACGCTTCGTATTCGCAGAGCGAGGAGTGAGAATGGTTCCATCGCAGCATTCCGCGTTGAGGGGCGCTTTTGAGTGGATCGCGGTCATCGCGATCGCATTGGTCGCCACCTTCTTGATTCGCTCGTTTGTGGTCGAGCCCTTTGTGGTGCCCACCGGCTCCATGGAGTCCACGATCGAGATTGGCGACCAGATCCTGGCACAAAAGGTGAGCCTCGAGCTCGGTCAGCCCGTCAAGCGGGGCGATATCGTGGTGTTTCACAACCCCGATGGCACCTCCGAGCATGATGTTCTTGTCAAGCGTGTTATTGCCATGGCCGGCCAGACGGTCGACCTGCAGGATGGCAAGGTGGTCGTTGACGGCCAAGCGCTCGACGAGGACTATACGACGGGCATGAGCTGGCCACTTTCGGTCCAAGCGCCCGGCGCTCAGGTAAGCTATCCCTACACCGTTCCCGACGGGTGCGTGTGGGTGATGGGCGACAACCGCGAAAACTCTGCCGACTCACGCTACTTTGGTCCCGTCGATCGCTCTGATTTGATCGCTGTGGCGCTTGTGCGCTACTGGCCGCTCAACCGCATCGGCGCTATCGACTAAAAACCGCTATAGTACAGTACCTAACCGTGTAATCGTTTCGACGAGGGGATATTAGAGGCATGAACGCTTCATCGCTTTCCTTCCAAGACATCATCCTGCGCCTCCAGCAGTACTGGGGCGAGCAGGGCTGCGTCATTATGCAGCCCTATGACTCCGAGGTCGGTGCCGGTACCTTCCATACCGCGACCACGCTGCGCTCGCTCGGTCCCGCCGAGTGGCGCACCTGCTATGCGCAGCCTTGCCGCCGTCCCGCCGACGGCCGCTACGGCGAGAACCCCAACCGCATGCAGCACTACTATCAGTTCCAGGTGCTCATCAAGCCCTCTCCGGTCAACGCCCAGGAGCTTTACCTGGGGTCTCTTGCCGCTATCGGTCTGGACCCCAACGACCATGACGTCCGCTTTGTCGAGGACGACTGGGAGAGCCCGACGCTCGGCGCCTGGGGCCTTGGCTGGGAGGTCTGGCTCAATGGCATGGAGGTTACGCAGTTTACGTACTTCCAGCAGGTGGGCGGTATCGAGGTCGACCCCGTGCCCGTCGAGATCACCTACGGCCTGGAGCGTATCGCCATGTACGCCCAGGGCGTTAACTCGGTCTACGACCTGGTGTGGAGCTACCTGCCCGACGGCACGCCCATGACCTATGGCGACGTGTTCCTCGAGAACGAGCGCGAGTTCAGTGCCTATAACTTTGAGGTCGCCAACGTCGAGATGATGCGTCAGAAGTTTGACGACTACGAGGCCGAGTGCCACTCCTGTCTGGAGCGCAAGCTGCCGCTGCCGGCGTACGACTGCGTCATGAAGTGCAGCCACGCTTTCAACCTGCTCGATGCCCGCGGCGCCCTGTCCGCGGTCGAGCGTGCCAACTACATCCTGCGCGTCCGCGCCGTCGCCAAGGCGTGCTGCGAAGCCTACATGGCCGAGGTCGCCGGAGTCAACGAGAATGCCGACCAGGAAGGCGAGGTGGCGTAAGCCATGGCAGACGCTAAGGATTTCCTGTTTGAGATCGGTACGGAGGAAATGCCCTCTGCACCGCTGAACAATGCCGTCAAGCAGCTTGGCACCATGATCGCCAAGGGTCTCGACGAGGCCGGTCTGGCCCACGGCGAGGTCCGCGTGATCTCGAGCCCGCGTCGCCTGGCTGCACTCGTTGCCGACGTTGCCACCGCGACCGATGAGGTTCACGAGGTCAAGCGTGGCCCCGCGGCCAACATTGCGTTTGATGCCGACGGCAACGCCACCAAGGCCGCCCAGGGCTTCGCCCGCAAGTGCGGTGTGGCTGCCGAGGACCTGGTCCGTCGCGAGGACACCGACGGTCGCGAGTATGTGTTCGCCGAGAAGAACATTCCCTCCGCACCGGCTACGCCGATTCTGACCGCTCTGTGCGAGAAGACCATCGCCGGCCTGCAGTGGCCCAACTACCGCTCCCAGCGCTGGGGCCACGAGCACGCCACGTTCGTGCGTCCGGTCCGTTGGATCTGCTGTCTTCTGGGCGAGGACGTTGTGCCCGTGTCGTTTGCCGACGTGACGAGTGGCAACACCACGCGTGGTCATCGCGTGCTTGGCCCTGGTGACCATGTTGTTGCCAGCCCCGCCGTCTACGAGCAGGTGCTCGAGGACGCCGGCGTGCTTTCTGCCGAGCGTCGTCGTGAGGCCATCCTCGCCGGTATCGCCGAGGTCGAGGCCGCTCGCCCCGGCTGTCATGTCGACACGCCCAAGAAGGTCTTCGAGGAGGTCATTAACCTCTGCGAGTGGCCGACGGTGCTCGTCGGTACCTTCGATGAGGAGTTCCTCAAGGTCCCGCACGAGATCATCTGCGAGTCCATGCTCACCAACCAGCGCTACTTCCCGATCTATGACGGCGAGGGCAAGCTCACGCGTGAGTTCGTGGTCGTTTCCAACAGCAAGCCCGAGAACGCCGAGCGCGTGATCGACGGCAACGAGCGCGTTGTGCGTGCCCGTCTGGACGATGCCAAGTTCTTCTACGAGGAGGACTTGAAGATCTCCCTCGACGAGTTCCGTGAGCGTCTGGCCAAGGTTGCCTTCCAGGAGAAGCTCGGTAGCGTGCTCGCCAAGTCCGAGCGCATCGAGCAGCTCGCGCTCGCTATTGCCCGTGAGGCACACCTGGGTGCTCACCTGGCAGCCGATGCCGCTCGCGCCGCGCACCTGTGCAAGGCCGACCTGGTATCCAACGCCGTCGTCGAGTTCACGAGCCAGCAGGGCGTGATGGGCGGTTATTACGCGACCGCGATGGGGGAGAACGACGAGGTCGCTCATGCTATTCGCGATCACTATCGTCCTCGCTTTGCCGGTGACGAGCTGCCCGAGGGCACCGCTGGCTGCATCGTGGCCTGCGCCGATAAGCTCGATACCATCGCCGGTATCTTTGCCATCGGCGAGCCCCCGACCGGCTCCTCCGACCCCTACGCGCTGCGTCGTGCTGCTATCGGCATCATCAACATCCTGCGCGACCGCCTGCCGATCGACCCCACGTCGCTCATCGACTTCGCCCTCGAGCTCTACAGTGAGCAGGGCATTGAGTTCGACGCCGCCGAGGTCGCCCAGCAGGTTCGTGACTTCTTCCATGGCCGCCTGGTGAGCATGGCCCGCGACGAAAAGATCCCGGCCGATACCGTTGCCGCCGTCTCCGCGGTGCACATCATCGCTTCGTCCGTCTTCTTCGCCCGCTGCGCCGCCCTCGACGAGGCCCGCAAGAACGACGCCGAGACGTTCGACAACCTGGCTACGGCCTATGCCCGCGCCGCACACATCTCCAAGCCCGAGCTGGGTGCGGAGTACGACCGCAGCCTGATGGGCGAGGCCGAGCTCGCGCTTGCCGATGCCTCCGAGGCCGCTCAGACCGCTGTCGATGCCGCCCTTGCTGCCGAGGACTACCCGGCCGCATTTGCTGCCCTCGCCGCCCTGCGCGCGCCCATCGACCGTTTCTTCGATGAGGTTATGGTCATGGACAAGGACGAGCAGCTTCGCGATAATCGCCTTAAGCTGCTCAACCGCTTCGAGGCCGTTTTCTCCGGCATCGCCAACATCGGTGAGCTTGCCCGCAAAAAGTAAGCTAGCCTGCGCGTAAGCGCAAAAGGAGCCCCGCATGGATTGCCCGGTCACCGCTCGTCCCACCGTTATCGTTATCTCCGACTCGCTCGGTGATACCGCTTGTGAGGTGGTGCTTGCGGCGTCCGGGCAATTTGATGAAGGGGCTTTTCGTTTGTTGCGCCTGCCCAAGGTGACCTCGGTGGAGCAGGTGGAGTCGTTTGTGGGCCCGCGCGTCGATGCCGACCATCGCGATATTGCCGTGTTTCACACCATTGTCGATCCGGCGCTTCGCGCCCGCGTGCTCGATTACCTGGGTATGCTGCATATTCGTTCAGTCGACCTGATTGGCCCGACGCTTGCCGTGCTGTCGTCGCTCATCGGTGTGCCGCCCAAAGGCGTTGCGGGCGTGATTCACAGGACCGATGACCGCTATTTCCATCGTATCGAGGCCATGGAGTATTTCGTTGAGCACGATGATGGACGCGGCTGCGACGACCTTTCGGGGGCCGATATCGTGCTGCTGGGTGTATCGCGCACGTCCAAGACGCCGCTGTCGATGTATTTGGCCTATCAGGGTTACAAGGTTGCCAATGTTCCTTTGGCCCATGGCATGGAGCCACCGAAGTCGATTTACGAGGTTGACCCGATGCGCCTGTTCGGCCTGATTTCGACCGTCGATGTGATTTCCGAAATTCGCGATAGCCGCTTGGGCGATGACTACGCTCGTGCCGTTGCCGGCTCCTATGCCGAGCCCGAGAGTGTGCGCAGCGAGCTTGAGGAAGCTCGTGCCCTCATGAAGCGGCTAGGCTGCTTTGTGGTGCGTACCGACGGCAAGGCTATCGAGGAGAGCGCTGCCGAGATCATCAGCCACTTTGAGGAAATCCAAGAAGCCCGTGCCCGCCGAACCGCCCGCCGAGCCCAGCAAAGTTAACTCATTTCGGTAGCTAAAAATGCACCGTCTCAAAAAGACTACCTAAAAATAATGCACGATATTGGTAAAGCGATTTAGCAAAAAACTTGCATTTGACCTGCAATTCTCTTGCATTGGTCTCTTCATAAGGTAACCACCTTTACCTACCGTTTACCGCCAGTTTTAGCACGTTTACCAAACCGCGCATCCTCTGCTTAAGCCCGCTCAAAACCCGCCGTATAGTTCCCTCACGGCCCGCATCTGGCGGGTCGATTCGTTACCACGGTCGTGCGCGTAAGCGCATGGAAGGGGAAGTATCGTGAGCGATTGCAAGAGGGTTTACCGTTTTGGAACCGACGCCCAGGGCACCTGTGTCACCGAGGGCGACAAGTCCATGAACTTCGTGCTTGGCGGCAAAGGCGCTAACCTTGCCGAGATGAGCCGTATCGGCCTGCCGGTTCCCGGTGGCTTTACCATTACCTGCCAGACTTGCGTCGAGTACTCCGGTGCCGGCAACGTGTGGCCCGAGGGCGCACTCGATGAGATCGTTGCCGCCGAGGCGGACCTCGAGGCCCGCTGCGGCAAGAAGCTCGGCGACGCCTCCGATCCGCTGCTCGTGTCGGTTCGTTCGGGCGCTCCGTTCTCCATGCCCGGTATGATGGACACGGTCCTCAACTTGGGCCTCAATGACGATTCCGTCCAGGGCCTCATCGCGCAGACGCAGAACCCGCGTTTTGCCTGGGATAGCTATCGTCGCTTTATCCAGATGTTCTCCAACGTCGTCATGGGTGTCGATGCCGACCTGTTCGAGAACGCCCTGACCCAGGCCCGCCTGGTCGCCGGCGTTCGCGTCGATTCCGAGCTTTCGGCCGAGGACCTGCAGGAACTCGTCGAGACCTTTAAGGGCATCTTCTCCGAGAACGTCGATGCCGCCCTGTATCCCGAGCTCGAGGTCGCCGATGGCAAGCCCGTCTTCCCACACGATCCGGAGCTCCAGCTGCGCCTTGCCATCCAGGCCGTCTTTGGCAGCTGGATGAACGAGCGCGCCTGCATCTATCGCAAACAGCACGGCATCTCCGACGAGCTCGGCACCGCCGTCAACGTCCAGGCCATGGCCTTTGGCAACAAGGGCGAGACCTCTGCGACCGGTGTTGCCTTTACGCGCAACCCGGCCGACGGCACCAAGGAGTTCTACGGTGACTTTTTGGTTAATGCCCAAGGCGAGGACGTTGTCGCTGGCATCCGCAACACTGAGCCTATCGCTGACCTCAAGACCACCCCGGGGCTCGATTCCGCAGGCGAGGAGCTCGAGCGCGTGTTCCTGACGCTCGAGGATCATTATCGCGATATGTGCGATATCGAGTTCACCATCGAGCAGGGCAAGCTCTGGATGCTCCAGACCCGCGTGGGCAAGCGTACCGCC
>CANNPG010000043.1:0-8025 GCA_947507375.1 uncultured Collinsella sp.
TGTTTTTTGGACTGCGTCGTATTGCCGCTTCGACACACGGGAAGAGTTGCTGCAGCGATGGCGCGAGCGGTAAGAAGGCCAAAAAGGTTGTTGTGGTGGATACCGATGCGTCACACTACCCCTATAGCGATGAGCTGCTCATCGGCGGCATGAGCTGTGACGGCTGCGCTCAGAACGTAGCCAATGCCCTCAATGCGCTGGACGGCGTGTGGGCAACGGTGACGTATGCGGACCACACGGCACGCGTGCGCTCTAAGCAGCCGGTTGATCGCGGTGTCCTCGAGACGGCCGTGAAAGACGCGGGCTACTACGTCATGACGCTGTAAGCGCCGTCTTGGATGCATTTCCTTGTCTAGGCTCGTCCGCGCAGCTCGATGTCTTGGATATCGTCGAAGTCGATGGCGATATCTTTGAGCTTGAGGAGCCTGAAGGCAGGGAGTACCTCGTCAAGGATGCCGGTGCGGGAGCGATAGCCGTACGTATCGTAATAGGTGACGCGGACCAGGTCGCCACGTTTGAGACCCTCGAGCTTTTTAGAAAGCACGAGGGCTTTTTCTTCCGTGAGCTCACGTTTTGGCTCGACGGTGATTTCCTGCTTGCGCACGAGTTCGTAGTATCCCGTGAGGGCGGCAAAGGGCATAAACTGTGCGGCGCGGTTGGCGCGCACGGCACCGTTGGCTGTGAGGTTGGGGTCGGCGGCGCGGCGTCTGCCCTCGGGGTCCGCCAGGCGCTCGAAGGCGGTCGGCGGGCGCACGGGCTGTTGTTTGGGTTTAGGCACGGTGTCCTCCAACTTGGTCGTTGCGTTCGCGCGCGGTGGCGCCGGCGGTAAAGCTTAATCCCTTGACGAGCGCGTTCTTGCCGTACTTGCCTTTCACGGCCAGGACGGCGCGCGCCAGGTCGCGCTCGCGCTCATCGGCCTCGATATCGCTGAACAGATCGATGGTAGCAAATTCCTCGGGCACAAGATTGCTAAAGCCCAGGTTGATGCGCTTGACCGGTCGTTTGGGATCGACAGTCTGCGCCCAGAGCTCATCGAAATAGCCCATGATCTTCTTAAACGAATTGGTGCGCTCGGGTAGCTTTCGCGAGGCGTTGGAGTGCGCAAAGAGTGCGGCATAGCCACCGCGCGGTTTGCCGCCATGCTCTCCCACAAAGATGCCATCGATTGCCTGCGCTTCGCGCACCAGGCGGCGCCGTTCGTCATCGCGCTGGACGGGCTTGGGAGCACGGGGCGCGAGCTCGGGGCCGTCGGTTGCTGCGGGCTCGATGCCCGAGGTGCTCGAGCGCAGGTGTCCGCAGCCGTCTATATACTGCGCCGTGCCGCTGGCGTCGAGGCGGCGTATGTCGGCTCGCTCGCTCGCGTAGCCCACAAAGAGCGAGATGCTGTCGCAGACCACGTGTTTATCGACCAAGTCCAACACGGCGTTGTCGACCATCTCGCGCAAGACGGTGTAGGCTTGCTCGTAGGCATAACCCTTCGAGAGCACCTGTCCTGTGGTGGTCGAAGTTGCTTGTGGGCGATAGGCTTGGATATCGGCGATGGTTGTCGGCTCGCGCCCAAAGGCGTGGTCGATGAGATATTCGGCATTGACGCCGAGCTCGTCGTAGAGCAGGTTCTCGTCGAGCGCGGCGACACCCATCAGATCGTAGACGCCGTATTTTTCGAGTCGTGCCGCCACGCCGGGGCCGATGCCCCAGATGTCGGTGATGGGGCGATGGGGCCAGATCTCCTTGCGAAAGGTCTCGTCGTCGAGTTTGCCGATGCGACTGAGCACGTGCTTGGCGGTGATATCGAGCGCAACCTTGGCCTGGAATAGGTTGGGGCCGATGCCGACCGTCGCCGTGATGCCGGTGCGCGCCAGGACCTCGTCGCGCAACATGCAGGCGAACCCTTCCGCATCGGTGTGATAGAGGTCCAGATAGGGCGTCACGTCGATAAAGCACTCGTCAATTGAGTAGACGTGAACGTCTTGCGGACTCACGTATTCCAGATAGATACCGTAGATTTGCGCCGACACCTCCATGTAGTGCTGCATGCGCGGTACGGCCTTGATGTAGTCGATGCCGTCGGGAATCTCGAACAGACGGCAGCGGTTGTGTATCCCGAGGTCCTTCATGGCCTGTGTGATGGCGAGGCAGATGGTCGTGCGCCCGCGCGATTCGTCGGTAACGACCAGGTTGGTGGTGAGCGGATCGAGCCCACGGTCGACGCACTCGACGCTGGCATAAAACGTCTTGAGGTCGATGCAGATATAGGTGTGCTGCCCGCGCGCCATCCGTGTCCTTTCATCAAACACATGTTATTATCGAATACCTGTTCGATAATACCCGCTTGCACGGACACCGTCAAAACTTGCCAAAAAGGGACAGGTATGGTCGTGCGGTTGGATCGGGTTTTTTACTCAGTTCTTATGTGTGTGATGCAGTTCTGATAATTTTGGTTCGTAGCATGAGCCTAACGATTGATACCGCCTATGCGCACGGAAGGGTTGTGGGAAAGATGGTCAATTATGGGTTTGGTATGCCGACGCGCCTTGTTGCGGATGGAGACGTGGCTCGCTGGTGCGGACGATTGGTCGCTCACTACGGAGGCACCAAGGCGCTGGTTGTGCTGGGCGGTGACAAGCATACGCGCGATGAGCTTGTCTCGGCGGCACTCGGCTCGCTTGATCGAGCTCTGCTCGAGCGCGTACTTTTTCGCTGCGGCTCGGTTGGCGATGGGGGAGACGAGCTGATCGACGAAGCCGTGGCCCTGGCGACCGACGAAGGCGTGGACTTTGTCCTGGCGATCGGCGATGCCGATACTGCCGGCTTTGCGCGCGAACTCGCGCGGCGCATGGCGGCGCTCGATGCCGGCGAAGACGGCTTTGTGCCTTATGGATGCATTGTCTCGGAGGGCAAGGTACCTGCTGTCGTGGGAGCCGGCGAGGTGCCCGTTTTTGCCATCATTGCGCCCGAATTGCTGGAGGGTATCGGGTCTCCTCTGCGCGAGCTGCTCGGCAGTGTGTGCGCCGCGGCCTAATATCTGCCATAAAAGGATGGGTTATTTTTGGTAGGTAAAGCGTTTGACCTGCCAAAATAAACCTGTCCCTTTTTGGTCGGTTGCCGTTTAGGGGCGGATTGGCAACGCTCGCTGATTATGGTCTTGACCTGCGCTAGAATAGTGGCATCTGAATGTCCGGGCGCATGGAGGCGTGCGCCCGTATGCTGAGGAGGACTCTATGGCAACTGTTGCCGCACCTATCGATGCTACGTCGACTGCCGCTTGGAAGGCGCTCGAGGCTCATCAGGAGAAGCTCGAGGCCGAAGGTATCGACCTCAAGGCCTGGTTCGCCGCCGATGCCGAGCGCGTGAACAAGCTGAGCTTTGACGCCGGTGACCTGCACTTCGATCTGTCGAAGAACCTGGTGACCGATGAGACCGTCAAGCTGCTGTGCGATCTTGCCCGCGAGGTGAAGCTCGAGGAGCGCCGCGACGCCATGTTCTCCGGCGAGCACATCAACACCACCGAGGACCGCGCCGTCCTGCACACCGCGCTGCGCCGCCCGGCAAGCGAGAAGGGCCAGCTCATCGTTGACGGCCAGGATGTCGTCGCCGACGTGCACGAGGTCCTCGATCGCATGTATGCCTTCGCCGAGCGCGTGCGCTCCGGTGAGTGGAAGGGCGTTACCGGCAAGAAGATCGAGCACCTGGTGTCCATCGGCATCGGCGGCTCCGACCTGGGCCCGGTCATGGCCTACGAGGCTCTGCGTCCCTATGCCGACGCCGGTATCGACTGCCGCTACATCTCCAACATCGACCCCAACGACCAGGCCGAGAAGCTCAAGGGCCTGGATCCCGAGACCACGCTCGTAATCATCGTCTCCAAGACCTTCACCACGCTCGAGACCCTCACCAACGCCCGCGAGGTCAAGACCTGGATGCTCGAGCAGCTCAAGGCTCAGGGCGCCATCGACGGCTCCGATGAGCAGAACGCCGAGGCCGTGTCAAAGCACTTCGTCGCCGTTTCCACCGCACTCGAGAAGGTCGAAGCCTTCGGTATCGACCCCGCCAACGCCTTCGGTTTCTGGAACTGGGTTGGCGGCCGCTATTCCGTTGACTCCGCCGTGGGCCTGTCGCTGATCGTCGTGCTCGGCCCCGAGCGCTTCCAGCAGTTCCTCGAGGGCTTCCACGCCATCGACGAGTACTTCTGCAACACCCCGCTCGAGAACAATGCCGTCGCGCTGATGGGCCTGCTCAACGTCTGGTACGTCAACTTCTTCGGTTCCAAGAGCCACGCCGTGCTGCCGTACTGCCAGTACCTGCACCGCTTCCCGGCCTACCTGCAGCAGCTCACCATGGAGTCCAACGGCAAGCATGTCCGTTGGGACGGCAGCGCCGTGACCTCCGACACCGGTGAGATCTTCTGGGGCGAGCCCGGCACCAACGGCCAGCATGCCTTCTACCAGCTGCTGCACCAGGGCACTGTGGTGGTTCCGGCCGATTTCATCGCCTTCGCCAATACCGCCAACCCTGCGACCGATAGCGGCCAGGACGTGCATGAGCTGTTCCTGGGCAACTTCCTGGCCCAGACCAAGGCGCTCGCCTTTGGCAAGACGGCCGACGAGGTTCGTGCCGAGGGCACGCCCGAGCAGATCGTCCCGGCCCGTTGCTTTGAGGGCAATCGCCCGACGACCTCGATCTTCGGCGACACGTTGACTCCGTTTGCGCTCGGCGAGCTCATCGCCCTGTACGAGCACATCGTATTTGTCGAGGGCACGGTCTGGGGCATCGACTCCTACGACCAGTGGGGCGTCGAGCTGGGCAAGCAGCTTGCCAAGCAGATTACCCCTGCCTTCCACGACGACGCCGCCAAGGCCGAGCAGGACGCTTCGACTCAGGCGCTCATCGAGTTCTACCGCGCTCACCGTAAGTAGTCGCTGCTGTTAACGCATCGTGCCTTATAGTCAGGGGCCCGTATCCTATCGGATGCGGGCCCCTTTGCTTTGCCGTGGTCCCGGGGCGCACGGCCTTTGTGGAACATCGCCGGGGCGCCGCGCGCTGCGAGAACCCTGCGCTTAGATCTTGGCCTCCGCATGGCCTCGCTGCGCCTCGGGCAGCTCCCCGTAGAGCGGATGGTCTTCGAGCCTAAAGCGCTCGACCTGTTCGGGAGTGCGACCGCGTACAAAGAGCCACGAGCAATCAATCGGCGTCGCCATGAGTGTGCTGGGCAGCGCGTCGGCGCGGTCGGAAAACACCCGGGCACTCTCGGGATCCTGGAACGCCAGCACCAGATGCGTGTCGCAGTTGCCCATGATGGAGCGTGCGCGTGCCTCGCCATAGAGCGCATCGAGCTGGTTGGTCGACTGCAGCAGCAGCGTTGCCCAGATGTTGCGGCTTCGGATAATCGAGAGCACGTTGTCGATCTGGGGGATCTGCAGATTTGCGAAGTCATCGAGCATAAAGCGCACGGGCACGGGCAGGCTGCCGTCGGGCTGCCTATCGGCCTCACGAATGAGGCCCATAAACGCCTGCGAAATAAAGAGGCCGGTCAGCGGATCGAGATTGCGGTCAATATCGCTCACGGTTACAAACAGGGCGCAGGGGGTGTGTCCCATGGAAGCGAAGTCCACCTGATGGCACTCACGATAGAGCTGTGCCGCACCGTCGAATCCCAGACACATGACCTTTTCGGCAAGGATGCCGACGATGCTCGCGTGCATGCGCTCGGCATTTTGCGTAATGGCGTAGCGCCGCCATAGCGAGAGGGCATAGCTTTGGGGGTCGGTCGTGATCAGGTCGTCAAACAATCGACCCGTGGCACCGTCCTGCAGGTGCTCGATCAGCTTGATGACCGAGCTGATCGTCTGCTCGTCGGCGGGTAGCTGTTCGGTGACGTAGGCGATAAGACACGACAGCAGGTTTGCCGCCGCATGATCCCAAAAAGGCTGGTTGTTGTCCTCGATGGGGCAGATGGCCTTTGCCACCGAGAGGATGTCCTGCTGGTTGGGCCTGCCGTCCGTCTTGCGGCGAATGTGCCTCAGGGGGTTGTAGCCGCAGCGCTCGATGCCGGGCGCAAGGGCCGGGACGGTGTTGAGGTCGGCGAAGTTGAGACATTGCACGCGGTAGCCGTGGGCTGCCAGCACGGGTCCCACTTCGCGACAGAGCATGCCTTTGGTGTCGAGCACGATGTAGCTTGCGTTCATTTGCAGCAGGTTGGGCTTGAGGACGTTTCGGGTCTTGCCGGCTCCCGAGGGGCCGATCACAAGTGCGTTGTTGTTGAGTCCCGTTTGGCGGGTGTCGCAGGAAAGCGTTCGATCCTTGGCGAGGATGGTGGACGATGCGGACTCAGATGCGGCGAGGCGGCTGGTGAGGTTAGACATGGGCGACCTCCTTGGTAGTCGAGAGGATTTCGTGGGCAAAGCCGAGCTCGACGGCGCGCTCGGCCGAAAGGTAGGTGTCTTTTGCAGTGAGGGACTGGATGCGCTTGGGCGTGAGGCCGCTGCGGTCCGAGAGGATTTGCGTGAGGGTCTTGCGGGTCTGCATGAGACGCCGGCTGGTTTCCTGCAGCGCAAGTGCCGAGCCGCCTGCCCCCTGGGGGATCAGCGGGTCGTGAATCATGAGCTCTGCATGGGGCGCCATACGGCGATCGTCGCCGCCCATAAAGATCACGGCGCCCATGGACGCGGCGAATTCCAGGCAGACGGTGCGGATGGGGCACGATGCGAGGCGCATGGCGTCATAGATCGCAAGACCCGATCGCACGCTTCCTCCGGCGCTGGCGACAAATATGGTGATGGGGCGGCTGGGGTCGGTGGCATCGAGCAGGCGGATCTGCTGACATAGGTCGTGGGCCATCGGGGTTTCGATGTTTCCCATGACGGAGAGCTCGCGACGGGCGAGCATCTCATCGTAAATGCTGGTGAGCGTGATACCTCGGGCGGATTCACGCATGGTGAGGGGGCTGATGATGGGGGAATGATTGGTGTCCATGAGGACTCCTTTCTGTTGGTGGTGTTGTGGAATAGAGTCGCTGCCCGCGGAGGGGCTGGCGGGCTACAGGGTTCGTCCGAGCCTGAGATCGAGCTCGGTTGTGGGGCAGGCTGCCTGTCCGTGCGGCTCGCAAGCGCCAAGGGCTCCAAAGCGATGGAGCGTTGCGACGGGCGTGGTGTAGGCGAGCCGCAGCTGATGCTCGATAGGGGCACATCCGTCATTTTTGTAATGAGCCGCGTAGTACTGCGCGATGCTGGCGTTCATCTCGCTGCCATTGCGATGGCGCTCAAACTGGCGTCTGCAGGTCTCGATGATCTTTGATACCGACTTGGGTGCCGTCGCGGGAACAAGGGCGAGATAGCCCTCAAATAGCTCGTTGATGTTCAGGAGGCACAGCAGGTCGATCAGCGTCCTTATGGCTGCTCCCTCGGCAGAGAAGTGCGCGGTCATGCGGTTATATCGGTTGCGGTCGACGATGGCCGCATGGGGTCTTGGAGTTTTCTGCCCCGTGGTCCCGGGCTTTTGCAGCGCCTGTGTATTGAGCTCGACGTTGCAGCGCTTGAGGCCGTCCAACGGAAGGAACAGTGCGGTGCGCAGGGTGTTCCGCTTGCTTTCGAGTTCATGGCGCTCGTCGGGTTCCCATTCGAGCTTGAGTTTCGTGTCGAGCGCCGTAAGCATATGGGCTAGGCAGCCTACGGTAAGAACGCACGAATCGTTGTCGCGTTTTGGGGCATAGGGGTCTGTCAGCTTGCGAATGTCGGGGTCGCCCATGATCTTTGTGCAGCGCTTCAGCAGTTGAGGATGGTCGGCCAAGATCGTCGCGAGCGGTAGCGACGCGTAGTTCTTGATGGTCGCGGCGGCAAAGGCGGCGTCATATTCGTTTGCATATGCTCGCTCAATTCGGGCATCCAGAATGCTTTTCTTATCGCCGTCTTCAGCGCGGTGGTTTGTCATAGCTTCTCCAATCGGTTGATGTTCGTGCTGTTTGTTGATGTGTTGGTATTCTTCGTCAGCTGAAACGCTGGACGATTGAGCCGTTTGAAGAGCAATTTG
>CANNPG010000044.1:0-8002 GCA_947507375.1 uncultured Collinsella sp.
TGTTTCCGCTCGGTCTTTACTATTATTTGGTTTTTATTCTATCCCACGACGTGCACCGCGAAGCACATAACAGCGCTCTAACTCGCTCTTATAAAACGATACCGTCCATAGAGTTGGCGACATTCTCGACCAGCCCGGCGCGCACGGCTTCGGCCGCCGCGAGCGTACCGTTTTTGACAGCCTCAACCGAGGTGGCACCATGGCCGATCAGGACCACGCCGCGCAGGCCCAAAAGAATCGCGCCGCCCTTGGCGTCGCCCGAAAGTTTGGCTTTAATCTCGCGCATTTGCTTTTTGATGAGCAGCGCGGCAATCTTGGTGCCGAGCGAAGACATAAAGACACCCTTGAGCTCCTGCAGCAAAAACTTGGCAGCGCCCTCGGTGGCCTTGAGCGCAATATTGCCCGACATGCCATCGGCAACGACGACATCGAAGTTACCTGAGGTGATGTCCGTTCCCTCGCAGTTACCAACAAAGCCGGGAACGGCGGCTTTCATGGCCGGGAAGCAGGCCTTGGTAAAGTTGGAGCCCTTCTCGTCCTCGGTGCCGTTGGCAAGCAGGCCCACGCGGGGATGCTCGATTCCCAGGACGACGCGGGCATAGGCGCTACCCATCTGGGCAAAACGCACCATGTCATCGACCTCGACATCGGGGTTGGCGCCCATATCGCACAGCACCGTCAGACCGCCGGCGCGATTGGGCAGCGCATTGGTCAGACAGGGGCGCACCGGCTGCTTTTTGCCTTCGGCCTGATACCTAAACGGCGTCACGTAGGCGGTGGCAGCGGCGGTCATGGCACCGGTCGAACCGGCAGAGAAGAACGCGTCCGCATTTCCCTTCTTGATGGCGCGGCACGACAGCACGATCGAAGACTTGCGTTTGGTCATCACGGCGCGAATGGGATCGTCATCCATGGCGATAACGTCGGGTGCCTCCAGGGCCTCGACGCGCGCATGGGAGGCGGCAAAGGGATTGACGATTTCGGCGGGGCCAGCTGCCAAGACCTCGATATCGGGATCGGCGGCAAGCGCAGCCTCGATACCATCGAGAACAACCTGAGGTTTCTCGTCTCCGCCCACAACGTCTACACAAACGCGAACGTTACTCATATACATGCTCCTTATACAAAAATGGCCGACTCATTGAGCCGGCCATTGTGGTTCCATTTGGAACGGCATCGCATCCAGAGTATACCGTTACTCGGTAACGATAACCTCGCGGTCCTTGTAGAAACCGCAGCTGGGGCACACGTGGTGCGGAAGCTTGACAGCGCCGCAACGGGGGCACGTGGACTGAGCCGCAGCCGAGATCTTCATGTTGGCGGAACGACGGGTGTGAGTGCGGATACGACCCTGCTTTTGTTTAGGTACGGGCATAGTGACCTTCCTTATGAACTATCCAGTGTGGCGATTACGCGCAAGTAGCGATACTACCACAGTTTTACTCATCGAGCTTGAGATTCTTCAATGCTGCAAATGGATTTTCCGTGGCAGCGGCCCATTCTGCCTCTGCCTGGACGGCGCAATCGCATTGCTCGACGTTGAGATTGCGACCGCAAGTGGGGCACAGACCGCGGCAATCGGGCTTGCAGAGCACCACAAACGGCGTGTCCATAACGACCGCGTCATTGATGGGCTCACCCAGATCGATGATGCGGTCCTCACCCAGAAGCTCATAGCCGTCCTCGTAGGCCTCGGGATCCTCGGGCACCTCAAAGAGATAAAACTCCTCGATCTCGCCGGCGATATCAAACGAGGCGGGCTCCAGGCAACGGTCGCACTCGCCGGTGGCGTGCGCGCGAACCATGCCCGTGAGCAAGACACCGGTACCGGCATTGGTAAAGACAACGTCGTAGTCGATGCCGTCCTGTAGCTGGTACTCCTTCTCGCCCACCGTGTAGGTGGCGACATCGACCTTACCGGTCAGCGGATACGAATCTCCAGGAAACTCGAGCTGCTCGGAAAGATCGACGGTAACGCTCGGGAACTCAGCCATTACCACTGACCATTCTGCTGGGCGGCACCCTCGTTGAGCTGCTGACGGCAACGGGTAACGGTGCCGGTCAGGCTCTTGAGGTTCTCCTCCAAGTGCGTAAAGACCTGCTCTGCGTAGTCCTCGGCAGCATAACGCGTCTCGCGCTCGTACTGCTGGGCACGATCGCGGATGTCGTCGGCCTGCTGCTGCGCAAGGCGGACGATCTCCTGCTCACCGGCAATGGTGAGGGCCTGCTGCTGAGCGTCGGCGATGATGGAATCGGCCTGAGCGGCGGCGGAAGCCATAAGCTCCTCGCGCTCCTTAAGGATACGGCGGGACTTCTGCCACTCCTCGGGATAGCTCATGCGGATCTCGTCGAGGATGTTGAAGAACACGTCGGCGTCGATGACCTTGAACTGAGCGTTCTTGCCGAAAGGCGGCTTGGCTTCCTCGATCAGCCCTTCGAGCTCATCGACCAAGCTGACGATCCTATCGCCAGGAAAATTCTCGCCCGGCATCCGGTCTCCTTTCATAGGTAACATATCATCGTGCTAGTTTACCACATGCCACCAGGCAATAAGAAACGTCACGAAAAGCGATGTTTGAGCGCTTCGACCACGTTGGACGGGACAAACGTCGATACGTCACTGCCGAGCGAGGCGATCTGGCGAACGACCGAGCTCGAGATATAGCCGTACTGCGGCGCACTCATGACAAAGATGGACTCCAGCTCGCTATCCAGGCGATAGTTAAGGTCGGCCTGCTGCAGCTCATACTCAAAGTCGGTCATGGCGCGCAGACCCTTGACCACGGCCCCCGCCCCCTGCTCACGAGCGAAGTCGACCAAGAGGCCGGTAAAGGGCAGGACTTCGACGCCGTCGATATCACCGAGCGCCTCGCGGGCCAGCGCCACGCGCTCATCGAGCATAAACGTGGTGCCCACACCGTTTTTACCCTGCGACTCTGCAACAGCGACGATCACACTGGGAAAGATGCGGCGGGCGCGGCGGATCACATCGATATGGCCAAACGTGATGGGATCGAAGGTGCCCGGGACGATCACGCGGTTGATGGTGTCATTCATGGGCGTCCTCCTGAAACGTCGTGGCATCATTGTTGTCAGCATCGGTGCCGGCGCTATCGCCCTCACCATCGTCATCGCCGACCCAACGGAGCAGGTCGACCGAGGTAATGCCGTAGCGCTTCTCACGTACAGTCTCAAAGTCTGCCGGATGCGCGCCCGCATCGGCGGCGGCATGCTCAAACAGGGCGTAAGCGCCAGACGCAAGCAGACCCTGCTGGGCCAGATTCTGCAGCAGTTCCTCGACCGGCTCGGCACCAAAAGCATAGGGCGGGTCGAGCAGGACCAGATCAAAGGGGCCGCCCGGTACACGACCGCGTGAGGCACTCGTCAGCATGTCGCCCGTGACCACGCGCCAACGCGCACGGTCATGGCAGAGCGACTCGATATTCTTGGTAATGAGCCGCGCGGCGTTGCGATCGATCTCAAACGTCGTGAGCGAGCGGGCCCCACGAGAGAGCATCTCTAACCCTAAGGCACCGGAGCCGCCAAAGGCGTCCAACACACGAACCTCGTCCAAATCGAAATCGAATGCCGACATGACCATAGATGCGCACGCCTCGCGCACGCGATCAGTCGTGGGGCGGGTGACATCGCGACCACGGGGCTCCTCGATCTTACGACCGCGCCATTCGCCGCCGATGATTCTCATCCTCCGCTGACCTCCTTAAAGATATGTCGATAACGCATGGCGACCGCGTCGCGCAAGGGACGCGTCGCCACAGAGTCAAGGTTGCAAGCATACCGCAAGAGCTCGACCGCGTCCAAATGGGCCCACTCGATCAGCTCCTCGTCGGCGTCCAGGTCGACAAAGCGCAGGGTCACACCACCATGCTGGCGATAACCCAGGATCTCGCCTTCATGGCGCAGGCGCAGGTCCATCTGGGCGAGCGTAAAGCCGTCCGAGGTCTTTTCGAGCGACTGGAGACGGTCTTGTGCCGCCGATGCGCCGCCGTTGCCCTTGGAGTGCGTCATGACCAGGCACGTGCCCGACACACTGCCACGGCCCACGCGGCCGCGCAGCTGGTGCAGGGCAGCCAATCCAAAGCGCTCGCCGTTCTCGATGACCATGACGGTGGCGTTAGGCACGTCGACGCCCACCTCGACCACCGTAGTCGAGACGAGCACGTCAATCTCGCCACGCTTGAAGGCATCGATAACCTGGTCCTTCTCCCCCGCCGGCATGCGGCCGTGAAGGCGCTCGACGGTAAGCCCCGGCAACGCAAGACGCAGTCGGTCGAGCTCGGTTGCCGTATCGTGCAGCGGCACGGGGACGGTTACGCGGCCCTCGTCGTCGCGAGCAATACCGGGCACGTCTTCCAGCTCATCGGCCGAGTCACTCGGCTCCACGAGCGGACAAATCACGTAGGCCTGCTGACCCTTTTCATGCGCCTCGCGGATGGCGCCATAGGCGAGGTCACGGCTCGACTCGGTGAGCACGCGTGTCGTCACGCCAGCACCAGGGACGGGCCGATGGCGAATGATGCTCGTGTCCAGATCGCCGTAGACCGAAAGCGCCAGCGTACGCGGGATGGGCGTCGCCGTCATAACGAGCAGATCGGCACCCGGCCCCTTCGCGCGCAGGGCGTTGCGTTGGCCCACACCAAACCGGTGCTGTTCATCGATGACCACGAGCGACAGATGCTTGAACGCAACGTTATCCGAAAGAACCGCGTGGGTGCCAAAGAGCACGTCAAGCTCGCCCGATTCCAGCTGTGCATGGATGCGCTCGCGCTCTGCGGCCGGCGTGGCACCCGTCAGAAGTGCCCAGGACATGCCGGCCTGCGAGAGCAGAGGGCCGGTCTTATCGGCATATTGGCGCGCCAGCACGCCCGTGGGCGCCATAACGCAGGCCTGCGTGCCGCTATCGGCAGCCACAGCCAGCGCGCAGGCGGCAACGGCGGTCTTACCGGTACCGACATCGCCCAGCAGCAGACGGTTCATCACGCGCCCGCCATCGCACATGTCATGCAGGATGTCTTGGAATGCGGCCTCCTGCTCGTCGCTCAGCGAAAACGGAAGGGCCTGTTTAAGCGCGCCCAGATGCTCGCCCGCAGTGTGGGCATAGGGCACCACATCGACCAGGCCGCCGTCGTTGCGCAGACGCAGCGCCAGCTGCAGGTAGAGGCACTCCTCGTAGGCAAGACGCCGGCGTGCGATGTCGCGCTCAGCCATGCTCGAGGGAAAGTGGATCGAACGCAACGCGCGGGCATTGCTCATGAGCTTCCGCTTTGCGCGCAGCGGCGCGGGAATCGGATCGAACGGATTGCCGACTACCTCGAGCGCGCCGCTTACGATGCGGCGCATCCACGCCTGGCTCACGCCATCACTCACGTAATGGACCGGCAGGATGGTGCCTGCGGCACGCCCGTCCTCGAGCTTTTCAAAGTGCGGCGAGGCCATCTGCTTAAAGCCGTAGGCAAACTCGACCTTGCCCATCACGGCCAGGCGGTCGCCCTGCTTAAGCTGCTGGGCAATCCAGGGCTGGCGGAAAAAGGCGACCTGCAGCACGCCCGTCTCGTCAACAAGCGAGACCTCGGTCACCTGCATGCGCGGACGCGGCTGCTTTTGGACGATACGGTCGACCGTGGCGATGATGGTGCACACGGTACCGATGGGCGCCATCTCGATAGACCAAGAACGGGTAAAGTCGAGGTATCGATGAGGGATATGGAGAAGGAGGTCCCCCACCGTCCGAATTCCCAGACGGCGAAGGGCCTCCTCACGTTTACCCGAAACATATTTGAGTCGCGCGATATCCTCGTCGAGCGCATTGCTCTGGGCAAAGCGCTCCGAGACGCGCGGCACGGAGCACAGCTCGGACATGGGCAGTTGCCTACTCGATCGAGAAGATCACGGGATAGAGCGGCTGCTCGCCACGATGGGCGTCAATCTCCAGATCGGGCTGAGCCTCCTCGATAGCGTCGACGATCTCCTGGAAGGCCTCATCGGACAGCTCCTCGCCGGCCAGAATCGTCAGCGCGTCGCCCTCCTCTTCCTCCTGCATGCGGTTGATGCAGTCGAGCGTGACCTGCTTCACGTCGGAACCGACCACGTCGATGGAGCCGGCGATGATACCCATGACGTCACCGGAGTGAATCGGAGAACCGTCAGAGGCACTGGAGTCGCGCACGGCGCGGGTGACCTCGCCATCGCGGACCTCGCTGATGGCGTCGACCATGGCGGCGACGGCATCCTCGAGCTCGGAATCGGGCAGGACCGCGAACAGCGCGGAGAAGGCCTGCGGGACGGTCTTGGTGGGAACGACGGCGACCTTCTTGTCGGTGCAGGCTGAAGCAGCAGCCTCAGCGGCCATGCGGATGTTGCCGTTGTTGGGCAGGATGATGACCGAGGTCGCGTTGACCTGGTCCACCGCGCCCAGCAGGTCGGCGGTCGAGGGATTCATAGTCTGGCCACCGGACACGATCACGTCGACGCCGAGGGACTTGAGGATGTCGGCCTCGCCGGAACCGGCGGCAACGGCGACAAAGCCCAGCGCCTTGGCGGGCTCGGCGGCCTTTTCCTGATCCTCGTGGATCTTGGCGGTACGGTCGTGGGCCTCCATCTCCATGTTGTGGATAAAGACCTCATAGATCTGACCGAGCTGCAGCATGTGCTCGAGCACCAGGTTGGGGGTGTTGGAGTGCACATGGATCTTGTAGTCGGGATAGGCGCCCACGAGAAGCTCGCAGTCGCCCATGGAACCCAGGAACTTAAGGCACTCGTCCTCGTCAAACGGGGCGTCGGCCTTAAACAGGAACTCGTTGCAGTAGCGGAACTCCGAGCCCTCCCAATCGTCGTTGGCCTCGATCTCAACGCGACCAAGGGCCGCGTCGCGGGCAGAGACAGCGGAATCAAACGTGGCGGAGAAATCCTCGACAACGGTGCTGCGGCCAAGTGCTGCAGCCACAAAGTTCTCAAGGAAGATGGCGAAGCCAAAGGCGCCGGAGTCGACCACGCCGTTCTCCTTCAGAACGGGCAGCAGGTCGGGCGTGCGGGCGACGGACTGGTACGCCTCGACGACGATAGCATCGAGCGCATCCTCGGCCGAGAACTTCTTCTTCTCGCACTCATCGGCCTTGGTCGAGACATCGCGCAGGACCGTGAGGATCGTGCCCTCGATGGGCTTGCGGACAGCCTGGAAGGCAACCTTGACGGCACGACGGAAGGCGAAGGCAATGTTGGCGGACGTAATAGGCTCGTCGGCAGAGACAAGACCCTCGGCCACGCCGCGCAGAATCTGCGAGGTGATGACTCCGGAGTTACCGCGGGCACCCATCAGGGAGCCGTGGGTGATGGCGCCGGCGATGGCCTCCATATCGGCATCGGCGGGAAGGGCGGAAAGCTCCTTGGTCACCGAGGCGAGCGTGAGCGACATGTTGGTGCCGGTGTCGCCGTCGGGTACGGGGAAGACGTTGAGCTTGTTGATCTCCTCGGCCTTGTCGGAAACGGCAGCCGCAGCGATCGGAAAACAGGTGCGAATGGTCTTTGCAATCATGGGTATTTGAATCTCCGTTTTCGGATGCTAGTTCAGACGGCTCTTGAGCGCGTCGATATGGATGCCGATCTTAAGGCTGGCGGGATCGATCTGGGCGATCTCCTGCAGGGTAAAGGCAACGGAGCTCGAAAGATTGTGGCAGACGGACTTCATGTTGACGCCGTTCTCGAGCACGACGTGAAGATCGACCGTAAGGCCGTTCTCGTCGGCGGAGACAAGCACGCCCTTGCGGAGGCGCTGACCGGCAAGCAGGCGCACGCTCTCGGCGCCCTGGAGCTGTTCGGCCATACCGACGACGCCATAGCACGTCATCGCGGCATAACCGGCAATATCGGCAATAACGTCGTTCGAGACGCTCAGGCTGCCGTTAATGGTCTCAGACACAAGAATCTCCTTATCTGGTGCTCGCGGCACCATCTCGTGGGAGCAATCATTGGAATATTCTACAAC
>CANNPG010000045.1:0-7954 GCA_947507375.1 uncultured Collinsella sp.
CTCTTTCCCTACACGACGCTCTGCCGATCTATACCTGCATTGGCATGACTCCCAAGTTTTTAAAGCATATCTATGAGCCGTTTGCCCAAGAAGGTGACGATGCGCGCAGCAAGTTCCAAGGAACCGGCATGGGCATGCCAATCGTCAAGTCGCTTATTGAACTGATGGGCGGCACCATCGAAGTCACCAGTGAGCTCCATGTGGGCACCTCGTTCTACGTGGAGATTCCGCTCGATATCGACGAGAATCCCCAGGCGCGGGCGAATACGGTTGAGAGTGCGCCCGACTGCTCGCTCGCCGACATGAACGTGCTGCTCGCCGAAGACAACGAATTGAATGCCGAGATTGCCCAGACGCTGCTAGAATCCGAGGGCGTCGTGGTCACCCGCGCCGCCAACGGCAACGAGGTCGTCGATCTGTACCTGTCGCATCCCGCCGGCAGCTTCGATGCGATCCTGATGGACATTATGATGCCGGGCATGGACGGTTACGAGGCAACCCGCGCGATTCGCCTGAGCGAGAAGGTCGATGCAGCCGATATCCCCATCATCGCGCTCACCGCCAATGCCTTTGCCGAGGACGCCAAGGCGGCACACGACGCCGGCATGAACGCCCATCTGTCCAAACCGCTCGACTTTAACAAGCTCAAAAACATACTCGCCCGCATCAAGAAAAACGGATCCGTTTCGCTATAGTTTGTGCTCAACCACCATGCACGACCAGAAAGGAAGCCAACGATGTTTAGGCCCTTACGTCGAAAGAAACGCGCCATCACTGACGAGGAAGCGCGCGAACTGCTCGCTACCTGCAAGCGCGGCGTCTTTGCCGTCAACGGCGACGATGGCTACCCGTACGCCATTCCCGTCAACTACTTCTTTGACGCCGAGCACGACAAGATTTATTTCCATGGCGCCAAGGCTGGCCACAAGGTCGACGCACTCAAGCGCGATGACAAGGTCTGCTTTACCGTTTACGGCAACGAGTGGTACAAGGACGGTGACTGGGCTCCCTACGTTATGAGTACCGTGGTCTTTGGCCGTTGTCGCCTGGCGAATGACACCCCCGCGTTTATCGAGGACAAAGTCCGCCAGCTCGCGCTTAAGTACTACCCTTCTGCCGAAGAAGTCGAAGAGGAAATCGCCAAGGACATTAAGGGCGTCCAGCTCTACGAGATTACGATTGAGCATCTCTGCGGTAAGCAGATTCAGGAAAAGTAAGCCCCTCAGCAGGCCTCATCAATAGCAATATGGCCCGGTTCCAACCCACCTTGGAACCGGGCCATATGCTTATGAAGCGTCAGCGGCGATGTGCGCCAGCGCCTCGACGAGCTCTTGCGAGCTCACAGGCTTGCTCAGGTGCGCGTTCATGCCCGCCTCGCGCGAAAGCCTGCGGTCGTCGGCAAAGGCGTTGGCACTCACGGCGATAATCGACGTGGTCGCGGCATCCTCGCGATCGAGCGCTCGAATCTGACGCGTGGCCTCAAGGCCATCGATGCCAGGCATCATGATGTCCATCAACACCACGTCGTACTCGTGCGGTGCGCTCGCGGCAAACGTCTCGACGGCAGACTCGCCATCCTTAACATGCGTCACGATGGCACCGGCACGGTCGAGCGTAAACTGTGCGATCTCGGCATTCAGCTCGTTATCCTCTACGAGCAAAACACGTAGACCCCGAACTGCATCGACGTCGACCGCATCCACACGAACTGCCTGAGGAATCTCGGAGCGCTTGCACTGCTCAAACGGCAGGCGGATGGTAAACGTCGTCCCCTGCCCCAAGGTGCTCGTAAAGCTCATGGTTCCGCCCATAAGCTCGACCAACTGTTTGGCAATAGGCGCACCCAGGCCAGTTCCCGACGAAGCGCCTTCCACCTGCTGCTTCTCGCGGCAAAACGGCTCGTAGAGGTGCTGTTGGAACTCCTCGCTCATGCCAATACCGTTGTCGGCGATCGTGTATTCATAGACAGGGACGCCATCTACAGGCTCCACCTCGCGGCACACCAGGCGAACATAGCCGCCCTGGCGGTTGTACTTGACGGCATTGCCGGCAATATTGAGCAACAAGCGCTTGAGGTGCGTCACGCTCACCCGTGCATAGGGATGATCAAGCGTCTGCTGGTCGCAGATAATTGTCACCAGACGCTCCTCGGCCTGGCGCTCCAGAATATCGCGCACTTCACAGTTGAGTGCCACCAAATTTGTGGGTACGAGGTTCAGGTCGACCTGCCCGCTCTCCAGGCGACTCATATCGAGCGCCTCGTTGGCAAGGTCGAGCAGCAGTCCCGATGCCGTCCAGATCTTTGAGCGGCACTCGGTCTGCTTTTGCAGATCGTCCGCATTGGCATCGCCAACCTCGACCATGCCGCGAATGCCGTTGATAGGCGTGCGCAGATCGTGGCTCATGCGACGCAAAAACTCCGTCTTTGCCGAGTTGGCGGACGAGGCCTCGCGCGCCGCCTTTGCCAGCTTGTCGCCATAGTCGCGCTCCTGCAGCAACAGGTCGGTCATGCGCTGGCGCTCGGCACGGCGACGCATCATCACAACGGCGGCTATTGCACCGCCGTAGAGCACCAGCACGCAGGCGACAACGGCGGCGACGATCTCGAAGTAATGCCGCGCCGAGGCATAGGCGTACACATAGAATTTGTGCGCTTTTCCAAATGTGCCCAAATACCACTCGCCGTCGGCGTTAATCAATTTGACCTTACCGGCCAGGCATCGATCCTTAATACCGTCGACAATGAAGACATCCGTCACAGGCAGATCGAATACGCCCAATATGGTGGGTTCAACGGCATTGGTCGCAACGACCTTGCCGTCGCTTTCGATCACGATATTGCCGCTATCGATGGTTTCGTAGCCTTCGAGCAGGCTCTGCAGTTTGAGCGTATTACTCGCGACCGCCTTCGCGCCCTGATGCCTTACCGCGATAACGACGCCCTCGCCATCCCGCCGAGACACGCAGCCAATGTCTGCGACCGAATCATCCGCAAGCGTGATGCGGGCGGTATAGGACTTAAGCGGATGAGTTGCCACCTCCAGCACGGGTGCTTCCTTGAGATACGTAGCAAGCGACTCATAGCCCACATCGCCCGTCGAGGACTCGGACACCAAATTGCCCGATGCGTCCGTCACGATCAGCGCGCTCACGTTGAACTGGTCGGCGTATTGCTCCAGCATGGCGCTATCCACCGAACCGTCGCGCTCCATATCGCGGGCAGCCTCTCCGGCGATCTCCATAACGCGAATCAGGTTTTTGGTCGTATAGGCGCTGTTGAATGCATCGTAGGAAAGGCTCTGCGTCGCCACGTAATCGACAACGTCGGCAAAGCGCTGCTCGGCTTGGGCCGTCATGTAACCGTAGCTCATCATGCCGGCAACAACCGAGAGCGCTATCCCCAGCAGAGCGACAAGGAGCCATGCCCCTGTCGAACGATTGTCCCGCTCCTGAGCGGCGTGGTCGGGCGCATCGATCATGACAGGCCCTCCATATTCAAAAATGGCGAAGGGTCATCAAAGTACTTTGACACCAGGCGTTCCATGGTGCCATCGGCAAGCATTTCTTGATAGGCATGAGCGAGCTTAACGTCGATGCCGCGCGTATCGTTGATATCGAAAGCGGTGCCCAAACCGACCTCTAGCAGCGGCTCATCCAGAATACGATACGTCACACCATAGTCCTTTTCGTAGGTGAGCAGCAAGGACTCATGCGCGGCGATGGCATCGACCAGACCCTCGGCGAGCGCGGGGTTCAGGCATGAACGGTCCGAAAAGCAGTAGAGTTCCTTGATCTGCGGAACGTTTTCATTTGTGCGATTGAGCAAAATGCCCTCGGGCTTGGTGGTGGACTGAACCGCCACGATCTTATCCTCAAGATCGGCAAGCGTGTAGATATCGCTCTGGGGATCGACCGCGACCACCTGGCGGCTCGCAAGGTACGGGCCAGCCCAACGATACTCGTTTTCGCGACCCGTCATGCTAAAGCTGCCCATGACACAATCGAGTTCGCCGCTCGCCAGCAGCTCTTTCTTCTTTTCCCAATCAATCAGCTGGTATTTTGGCTTGTAACCAATGCGGGCCAAAGCCTCGGTTAATATCTCGACATCCAGGCCAACGATATCGCCGTACTCGTCGGTATACACAAACGGTGGATAGAGGTCGCTGCCGACGTTGAGTGTCTTAAGGTTGTCGTCTTTGACTTGCGAGGCGTCCAGACCTTCTAATACAGACGTCGAGGCTCTGCCATTCGACCCGGAACAGCCGGCTATCGCTACGACAAAGGCACACGCTACCGCAAGCGCGACAAACAACGATATGGCAACCGAGCGGCGGGGTCTTTTCATCGAGCTCCAGAAGATCCTATTCACAGACTGAAATGGTAAAAAATAATAGCAAACAAAACCACTCGAGCGCCCAATGGTTACAGACGTTTTACCATGCGGGCCTTCCAGCCGACTTGGCAGAAGGCCCCGCATGCAGCGCTCACTTACCGTGCATTAAAAACGTAGCGGTCCAAGCGGTCGCACGCTTCCCTTACGCGCGAAAGCGGCAGCGCCAGATTCACGCGAATGTGGCAGGGTCCGTGGAACGGGCGGCCGTCCTGATACCCCACGCCCACGCGCGCCCCCTCGTCGAGCAGCCACTGAATATCGCGGCCATGCTCGCGGCACCACTCGGTGCAGTCCAGAAACACCATGTACGTGCCCTGCGGACGCGAATAGGACACGCCCTCAAAATGCTCGTCCACGTAATCGCAGAAATACTCGATATTGCCGGCAAGCACCTGGTTGAGCTCGTCCACCCACTCGTCGCCCTGCGGCTGGTAGGCACCGATAAGCGCATGCATGGAGAGAACGTTCATCTCGTTGTAGTGGGTCTTGTTGGACACGGCGCACACGCGGTCGCGCAGCGTCTCGTTGTAGATGATGTGGTAGCTGCCGACCAGACCTGCCAGGTTAAACGTCTTGCTCGGCGCATAGAGGGCAACCGTGCGCATGCGGGCATCCTCGCTCACCGACTGCGTCGGGATGTGCTTGTGACCCGGCAGGATGATATCGGACCAAATCTCGTCCGAGATCACCACGCAATCGTGCTGGCGATAGATGTCCACGGCGCGCTCGATCTCGTTGCGCTCCCATACGCGGCCGCAGGGATTGTGCGGCGAGCAGAACACCGCGGCATGAATGTTGTTTTGGGCGAGCTTATACTCCATGTCCTCAAAGTCCATACGCCACACGCCTTGGTCATCGAGCTTAAGCGGGCTGTGGACAATGCGATAGCCCGCGGCTTCGATAGACTTGGTAAAGCCGATGTAGGTGGGGCTATGGACCAGCACCGCATCGCCTGGCTGGACATACGCGCGCAGCGTCGACACGACACCGCCCAGCACGCCGTTTTCGTAGCCGATATGCTCAGGTGCCAGGCCCTCGACGCCATTACGGCGGCTCTGCCATTCGATGATGCGGTCGAAGTACTCGGGGCGCGGGTTAAAGTAGCCAAACATGGGGTGCTGGGCACGCTGAATGATGTGCTCCTGGACCGTGGGCACCGTGGCGAAGTTCATGTCGGCCACCCACATGGGAATGCGGTCGAAGCCCTCGTCGGGTGCGTTCGGAGCCATACCGGGGATCTCACCCCAAGAGTCAACGGCGATGGAGTCCATGCCGTGGCGGTCGATGATTGAAGTGAAGTCGTATTTCATGCTGGACTCCCGTGCAAAGTTGATTGTTTTGGTAGGCGTTATTGTCCACCAGCGTGGGCGGTTTTGGCGCGGGGTTTGGCGCTTAATTTGACGGGTACGGACGAATGGCTGGTTAGTCTTGCGCGTCGTTGACGGCGACCACGGTTAGCTGGGTTTTATCGACCGTAAAAGATATGTCAAGCCCGGCGAAGGCCAGATGATAGACGCGGTTTGGCTCGTGCTTGCTGCCCGCGCGGCGCGGATCTTGGCGAAGAACCTCGACCAGACCGGGGAGCTTTGCGGGCGGGACCATGTCTTGAAGAGCTTGCGGGAACTCAACATCGAGCTCTTGCCACGGAGCATCCTCAATCCAGCCGCCGGTCGCATCCGGGTGGCAGTCCGCAAACGGGATGTAGGGCTTGATATCGTAGATGGGCGTGCCGTCACGCAGGTCGGCCCCCAGCACATGAATGATGGGGCCATCGTCGGTAAGCTCCACGCGGTCGAGCTTAACGCAGGTAAGCCCGATGGGATTCGGGCGAAACGGACTGCGCGTGGCAAACACGCCCACGCGCTCGGCTCCACCCAGACGCGGCGGACGCACGGTTTTCGACCACTTGGCATTAGTGCCGGACCTGTCCTGCGTTTTGGCATCGGCGGCTATGTCCTTAGCCGTTCCGCCGGGCGTTCCGTTTTCGAAGCGCCACAGCAGCCATAGGTGAGAGAAGGAGTCCAGGCCCTCAACTGCTGCATTGGAGGCAAATTCCGGCTCAAAGACGATGCGCCCCTGCAGATGGGGCGCCAAAAAGCTGTTGCGCGGAATGCCGAACTTCTGCGGCAGGTCGGTATGTATGTGTGCAATAGGTTTCATGCCGGTCATTGTACGGCATGGAGGCGTGGGGCGTTGCGCGCAATTCTTTGTCGCGGCCCCCATCGTGCAACCAACGGTTGCTTGGAGGGGAGCCAGCCGCCGCGTATGCTTAAGCCGCCAACCAGCAGAAAGGAGACGCTATGGCCTTTGCAGAAAAGCTCATTGCCATCCGTCGCGCCCATCACCTTACCCAGGAGCAGCTCGCCGCCAAGCTCTTCGTCACACGCCAGGCCATCAGCCGTTGGGAACGCGGCGAGGTCACACCGGGCATCGACATGATGAAACTCATTGCCGCCGTGACCGGCGAGCCGCTGTCTCATCTGCTCGAAATGCCCGGGCACTATTGTCAGAGCTGCGGCATGATACTCACGCCCGACGACTGCGGCACCGATGCCACGGGCGCCACGACCGACCATTACTGCAAGTGGTGCTACGACCACGGCAAGTACACCTACGGCACCACCATGGAGGCGATGATTGAAGATTGTGCCCCGCGGCTGGCGCAAAACACCGGCATGTCGCTCGACGAAGCCGTCTCGCTCATGGGCGCCGTCCTGCCGCAACTGGAGCGCTGGCGCACCGTGCAGGAAAACGAGGAGCGCTACGGCGCCGAAGCCCGGGCGCGCTATGGCGATGAAGCCGTCGATGCGGTAAACGAAGCGCTGCTGGACATGGACCCCGAGACATGGAACGACATGAAGGAACTTGAACGCGCTGTTCTGGGCCAGCTTTCGATTGCCATGGGCATTGGCGACCCAGAGAGCAACGAGGCTCGCAAGCTCGTCGCGATGCATCGTCGTTGGATTGGTCTCAACTGGGGACACGAACCCCAAGACGAAGCATACCTGGGCCTCGCCCACGGCTATCTTGCCGATCGGCGTTTTATCGACTACTACGACAAGCCCTGTGGCACCGGAGCCACGGCGTTTCTGGTACAGGCCATCGAGTCGTCGTTGACGCGCGCATAGACTGCGGCGGCTTTGGGTATTTCAATCAAAACCGCAACCGATTGGAGACCTATGGCTACTAATCATGAGCTCGCGCTGTTCGTTATGACCGGCTGCCCGTATTGCTTAAAGGTCAAGCGTTTCCTTGCCGATAACGGCGTGACCATTCCCGAGCGCAATATCTCGACCGATACCGAAGCCGAGCAGACACTCATCGCCGTCGGCGGAAAGCGCCAGGTTCCCTGCCTGTTCATCGACGGAAAGCCGCTCTACGAGTCGAGCGACATCATCGCATGGGTACAGAAGAACCTGCTCTAGTACGCGCATCCCGTCCGTCCAAGGCCCCACCCCATACGGCCTGAACATGTACACCAGCATCCAAAGTCGACATTTTTCGACATCTTTGGATGCTGACGTACAGCTTTTGAAACATAGCCATTGGAGACGTTCTTAA
>CANNPG010000046.1:0-7878 GCA_947507375.1 uncultured Collinsella sp.
GGTACCATTCTTTTGGTATTCATGCACTATGAGAGGAAGCGCTATGGACCGCTCCGAAATCTTCGACAAGATCGCCGAGGTCGCTGCTGACGTTCTGGGCGTCGATGTTGCCGAAATTAGCGAGGAGACCACCTTTGACGACCTCGATGCCAACTCGCTCGAGCGCCTGCAGCTGGTTACGGCTATCGAGGACGAGTTCAACCTCGAGATCGATGACGAGACCCTGCTCTCGCTCAACTCTGTCGCCGACGCCGTCGACGCTATCGAAGCTGCCAAGGAGGCCTAAGTCTTGGCTTTATCCGACCGACTTACGCGCGCCCAGGAAATCCTGGGCCACGAGTTCAACAATAAGGTGCTGCTGCGCGCGGCGCTTACGCATCCCTCGGCAGTCGAGGGCCAGCCGGTTTCTGCCAGCTATGAGCGCCTTGAGTTCTTGGGCGATTCCATTTTGGGCGCTGTGGTCGCACGCTCCCTGTTTGAGTCCTATCCGGAGTTTGACGAGGGCAAGCTCACGCGCTTGAAGGTGTCGCTTGTCTCGGGCGCTACGCTGTCCGAGGTTTCTCACGAGCTGGGCATCGACGACATCATCATCTTTGGTGCCTCCGAGACCGGTACCGGTGCGCGCGGCCTGCATTCGGCCCTCGAGAACGTCTATGAGTCGCTCGTGGGCGCGCTGTACCTGGATGCCGGCTGGGACATTGCGGCGGAGTTCATTCACCGTACGCTTAAGCCGCATTTGGCTTCCGAGCGTGCCGAGCATCCTGCGAACCCCAAGTCGTTTTTGCAGGAGTGCGTGCAAGCCGACGGTCACGAACCTCCGGCGTACAAGCTCGTTGGCTCCGAGGGCCCGGCGCATGCGCCCACCTTTACCGCTGTGGTTTTGATCGATGGTATTCGCCAAGGTCGCGGCTCCGGCTCCTCAAAGAAGGAAGCCGAGGGAGCCGCCGCGCTCGAAGCGCTCGACCGCATGGGTTACACCACCAACGGCGTGATTCTGAACAAGAAGCACGTGTAAGCGAGGAACCGTGTATCTCAAGTCCCTCACGCTCAAAGGGTTCAAGTCGTTTGCCGACCGCGCCCATATGACGTTTGAGCCGGGTCTGACCGTCATCGTCGGTCCCAACGGCTCGGGAAAATCGAACATCTCCGACTCGATTCTGTGGGTCCTGGGCGAGCAGAGCGCCAAGCAGCTGCGCGGCCAGGCCATGGAGGATGTCATCTTCTCGGGCTCGTCGGCTCGCAAGCCGGTGGGTGTCGCCGAGGTCACGCTGGTGCTCGATAATTCGGATCATATGCTGCCCGTCGATTTTGACGAGGTCGCCATCACCCGTCGCATGTATCGCTCGGGCGAAAGCGAGTACCTCATCAATTCGAGCCCGTGCCGCCTGATGGACATTCAGGACATCCTGCACGATTCCGGCCTAGGCAAGGATACGCATTCCATCATCAGCCAGGGCAAGCTCGACGCCATTTTGCAGAGCCGCCCCGAGGAGCGCCGCGCCCTCATCGAGGAGGCCGCCGGCATCTCCAAGCACAAGCGCCGCAAGGAGCGTGCGCTCAAAAAGATTAAGTCAATGGACGAGCACCTGACGCGTGCTCGCGACATCAATAAGGAAATCGCCCGTCAGCTGCGACCGTTGGAGCGTCAGGTCGATCGCGCGCGCAAGTACAAAGAGCTGTCCTCGCGCGCGAACGAGCTTACGCAGATGCTAGCCGTCGATGAGCTGCGTTCGCTGCAGTCGCAGTGGAACGACCTGGAGAGCCGCTCCAAGGAGGGCGCGGCCGAGCTGGAGCTTGCGCAGTACCGCATGGGCGAAAAGGAGCGTGAGCTCGAGAAGCTCCAGGTTATGCTCGAGGAAAAAGGCCTGTTTGTGGGCGACTTGGGCGAGCAGCGCCGCCATATGCAAGACGTGGTCGGCCGCATTAACTCCGACATGCGCCTGCTCGAGGAAAAGGGCCACAACATGGTGTCGCGCCTGTCTGACATGCGCGGGCAGATTTCGAGTTCCGAGCATCAGCGTCGTCGCGTGGTCGAGGAGCTCGAGGACGCGCGTGCGCAGCTTGAGGAAGTGACCGGCGCGCATATGCAGGCCCAGGAGGACGTTGACGCCGCTGGTCCTGCCGCCGCTGAGCTCCACGAGCGGCGCGTGGCGCTCGACAATCAGATTTCGCAGCTTACGCGTGAGCAACGCGATGTGCAGCGCGTGGCCGATAACGCCGCGCTCGAGCTCGCCAAGGTGAAGGATTCGCTTTCCAATGCCGAGGTCGAGGACAACATGTATGCCTCGCGCCTGGAGCAGATCGATGAACAGCTCGAGGAGGTCACGGCCTCGCTCGAGAGCCGTCGCGACCGCGCCGAGGAGCTTGAGGGCGCTCTTGAGGAAGCGCGCCGGGCTCAGGTCGATGCGCGTGAGGCCACCGAGACGGCACGCGCGGCCCTGAAGGACCTGCGTGCCCGCGAGAGCGAGGCGCGCAACAAGCTGTCCGAGGTGCGCTCGGAGCTTGCCAGCCAAAAGAAGTTTGATGCCCGCATGGCCGACAGCTCGCCGCTCGTGAGCCGTCTGGTGGGTGCGTTGGGCGACGATGTCTCGGGTCGTCTGGGCGACGTGCTCGAGGCCCCGCGCGAGCTTGAGGGCCTGGTGGAGCAGCTACTTGCCGGCGATATCGATGCCCTGTTATTTGATGACGCCGCCGCGCTTGAGCGTGCCGGTCGTGCGGCTCTGGACCAAAAGAAGGCCTCGGGTGAGGCGCTGCTGGTGGCGCGCGGCGTGAGCGGCTCTGCTGCCGCCGAGGGCGCTGCCGGTTCGCGTCTGGTCGATCGCCTTTCCGTGCGTGCCGGTTATGGCCCGATTGTCGAGGCGCTGCTCGGTGGCTATTACGTGGTCGATGACTTGGCTGCCGCGCTGGCTGCGCCTGTCGTTGACGGTGTGACCTATGTGACCCCCGATGGCGCCCGCGTAAGCTGTGGCGGCCTTGTGCGCGTGGGCCTCGATGCCGGCGAGGCGTCGGGTGCCCTGGAGCGCAAGCGTCGCATTCGCGAGCTGGAGGGCTTGGAGCCCGATTTGGCTGCCGTGTTTGAGCATGTGTCGGATCAGGTCGTCGAGGCCAATGCGGCCGTTGAGGAAGCGCGTGCCGCTGAGGGCGATGCCGCCGGCGAGATCGCCCGTCTTGAGGGCGAGCGCCGCTCGTTGCTCTCCGAGATCGGCCGCTTGGAGCAAAGCGCCAACAATGCCGAGGTCGAGCGCGTGCGCATCTCCAAGCGCCGCGAGCAGGCCTCCGAAGCCGTTCGCGCTGCGCGTCCGCGCGTTGACGAGCTCACCCGTTCGCGTGACGAGGCCCGCGCGCAGGCAAGCGATCTGGGCTTGCAGATTTCCGAGGCCAACGACGAACTCGACCGCGTTCGCCGTGACGATTCCGAGGCTGCCGGCAAGCTCGCCGACGCCAAGGTTCGCCTAGCCCAGACGAGCGAACGCCTGCGTTCGCTGAAGGGCCGCGTGCCCGACCTTGAGCATCGTCTTGAGGGCATCGACCGTCGTATCCGCGGAACACGCCAGGCCTCGCGCTCGCTCGAGCTGCTGCGCCTGCGCGTCGATCCCATGCACGAACGCTATTCTGCCCTGTTGGAACGCGCGTCGGATTGGGCAGCGCGCCTGCGTGACCAGGCCTCTCTGGAGGAGGCGGACTCCGCTTCGCTCAAGAAGACCATCGAGGATGCCAAGGCAGAGGTTGCCCGCGCTAAGGAGCGAGTCGATACCGCCTCCGCCACGCAAAACGAGTTCAAGGTCGCGCGTGGCAAGCTCGAGGTGCAGGTCGAGGCTGCCATCAAGGCCATTACCGCCGATGGCACGACGGTGCTCGAGGAAGCGCTCATGCTTCCTGCTCCTACCGACCGCGATGCCGCCGAGCGCGAACTCAACCAGCTTGTGCGCCAGATCAACAACCTTGGTCCCGTTAACCAAGTTGCAATGGAGGAGTACGAGCAGCTCAAGCGCCGCGCCGACTACATCGAGGAGCAGCTGGCCGATCTGGAGAGCGCGCGCAAGGCGCTCACCAAGATCACGGTGGCCATTGATCGCAAGATGCGCAAGGCGTTCCTGGTGACGTTTGAGAAGGTCGACGCGAACTTCCGCGAGATCTTCGCTATGCTCTTCCCGGGCGGCCAGGCTCATCTGGAGATGACCGATCCCGAGCATCCTGCCGAGACGGGTATCGAGGTCGTGGCGCAGCCGCGCGGCAAGCGCATCACCAAGATGATGCTCATGTCGGGCGGCGAGAAGAGTCTGACGGCGCTCGCCTTGCTCTTTGCCGTGTATCGCACGCGCACGGTGCCGTTCTATGTGCTGGACGAGGTCGAGGCGGCGCTCGATGACGCCAACCTGTCCAAGCTCATCGGCGCGCTCGATGTGTTGCGTTCCGATACGCAGCTCTTGGTTATCTCGCATCAGCGCCGTACTATGGAGGACGCTGACGTCCTCTATGGCGTCTCGATGCAAGCCGACGGCGTCAGTCGCGTCGTCTCGCAAAAACTCGATCGCGAAACCGGAAAGGTCGTGAATGCATAATGGGATTCTTCGATGCTCTCTCGCGCGGACTTGAGCGAAGCCGCGAGGCCCTCAACGAGGTCTTCTACTTTGGCGGTGAGGTCGACGAGGATTTTTGGGAGGACCTGGAGGACACCCTCGTAATGGGTGACATGGGCGCCGAGGTCGCTATCAAGGTCTCCGATGACCTGCGCGATGCCGCGGCCAAGAAGAACCTCAAGACCGCTCCGCAGCTTCGCCGCGCTCTGGCCGAGCAGCTTGAGCAGCACTTTGTGCCCATCGAGCGCGATCCGTTCTCCGATACGCCGAGCTGCGTGCTGTTTGTGGGCATCAACGGTGCCGGCAAGACCACGACGGTCGGTAAGATCGCGAGCGCCATGGCTGCCCGCGGCAAGAACGTGGTGATCGGTTCGGCCGACACCTTCCGCGCCGCCGCCATCGAGCAGCTTGATGTGTGGGGCCAGCGCGCCGGCGTTCCCGTCATCAAGCGCGATCGCGGCTCCGACCCGGCAAGTGTTTGCTACGACGTGCTCGACGAGGCCGATAGGCGCGGCAGCGACCTGGTGCTCATCGATACCGCCGGCCGTCTGCACACGAGCCCCGAGCTCATGCGCGAGCTCGCCAAGGTGGTCAATGTGACCCGTAAGCGCGCCGCCAATATGGCCGCCGGTCCCATGCCGGTCTCGGTCGTGCTTGTGATCGATGCCGCGACGGGCCAAAACGGTCTGAACCAGGCGCTCGAGTTTAACGAGGCGCTTGGCCTGGACGGTATTATCATGACAAAGCTCGACGGCACGGCTAAGGGCGGTATTGCCATGGCCGTGGCCGAGAAGCTCAAGCTCCCGATCCTGCGCATCGGCGTGGGCGAGCAGGTCGATGACCTGCAGGAGTTTAATGCCAAAGATTTCTGCCGCGCCCTGGTGGGCGAGTCCAATTAAGGAGTGACTAGTGTTTGATTCCCTGAGCGATCGCCTCAACGACACATTTGACCGCCTGCGCGGCAAGGGTAAACTGACCGAGGCCGATATCACCTCGGCCATGCGCGACATTCGCATGGCGCTGCTCGAGGCCGACGTCAACTTTAAGGTCGTCAAGGAGTTTGTCGCCAAGACCAAGGAGCGCTGCATGACCGCCGAGGTCATGGAGTCGCTGTCGCCGGCGCAAAACGTCGTCAAGATCGTGCTCGACGAGCTCACCGAGATGCTCGGCTCCACCGAGAGCAAGCTCGTCTTTAGCAACCGCATCCCCAACGTCATCATGCTCGTGGGCCTGCAGGGCTCTGGTAAGACCACGGCGGCCGTAAAGCTTGCCTACCTGCTCAAGAAGCAGGGCCGCTCGCCGCTGCTCGCCGCTTGCGACGTCTACCGTCCCGCCGCTGCCGACCAGCTGGCCACGCTCGGCGGAGAGATCGGTGTCCCGGTCTTCCGAGGCGACGGTGCGCACCCGGTCGACATCGCCAAGGGCGCCATTCAGGAGGCCGTCGACCACCTGCGCGATGTGGTCATCGTCGATACCGCCGGTCGTCTGCAGATCGACGAGCAGATGATGCAGGAGGCCGTGGATATCAAGAAGGCCGTCAAGCCCGATCAGGTGCTGATGGTCGTCGATGCCATGACCGGCCAGGATATCGTCAACGTTGTCTCGACCTTCGCCGAGCGCACCGACTTTGACGGCGTGATCATCTCCAAGCTCGATGGCGACGCTCGTGGCGGCGGCGCGCTTTCCGTGCGCCAGGTGACCGGCAAGCCCATCAAGTTCGTGAGCATGGGCGAGAAACCCGATTCGCTTGAGCCGTTTTATCCCGATCGTATGGCCAAGCGAATCTTGGGCATGGGCGATGTTGTCGGCATCATCGAGAAGGCCCAGGAGGCGGCCGACGCCGAGCAGCTCGAGGCTGCCGAGCGTATGCTGCGCGAGGGCTTTACCATGAACGACATGCTCGACCAGATGAAGGCTGTCAAGAAGATGGGCGGCATGAAGGGCATCCTGGGTATGCTCCCCGGCGGCCAGCGCGCGCTCAACCAGATGGGCGGCAATTTGGACGAGGGCATCTTCGACAAGAACGAGGCCATCATCATGTCGATGACCAAGGAGGAGCGCCTGCGTCCCTCCATCATCAACGGCCAGCGCCGCGCCCGTATCGCCAAGGGCGCCGGCGTGACTCCCACCGAGGTCAATAGCCTTATGAAGCAGTGGGGCGAGATGAACAAGATGATGGGCCGCATGCGCTCGATGGCCAATCAGGCACAGGCCGGTGGCAAGAAGGGCAAGAAGGGTAAGAAGGGCAAAAAGATGCGCATGCCCAATATTCCCGGTCTGGATGCCATGGGCCTGGGCGGCATGGGCGGCCTGGGAATGGGCGGTCCTAAGTCCGATATGGACCTGCTGCGCCAGATGGAAGCGCAGATGCGCAATAAGAAGTAACGACTGGTTGAGTCGTGTATGGCGTAGGCCGCCTGGATGGTACTCCAGGCGGCCTACGCCGTTTGTTCGCAGGTTGTCGCACGCGCGGAAGCGTGTTGACGTCGAGGTGCTTGCCGCTAGTGGCAGCTGCAGCCCTCATGTCCGTCGTGGTCGTGATGGCCGTGGCAGCCGCAGGACTCGCCATGCTCGTGGATGTGCTCGTGATCATGTCCATGGCAGTCGCAGGTGGCCTCGCCGGTCTGTGCGAGCGTGCCGGCAATGAGGGCCTCGACGCAGGCATCGCAGCTGCCCTGGGCGCCCGCATAGACCGTGATGCCGGCTTGGGCAAGCGCGTTGATAGCGCCGCCGCCGATACCGCCGCAAATGAGCGTGTCAACGCCACCGTTGGCAAGCAGGCCCGCCAAGGCGCCGTGGCGGGTGCCACCGGTGCCTACGACCTGCTCGTTGAGCACCTTGCCATCCTGGATGTCGTAGATCTTGAACTGCTCGCTGCGGCCAAAGTGCATAAAGATGTTGCCGTTGTCGTACGTTGTTGCCACCCTCATGGTGCCGACCTCCTTTGCTGGCCATGCGGCCGTCGTCGTGGTGATGGGGGAGTACGCGATGTTGCCGCCTTCGATGACGATCGCCCGTCCATTGACCAGCGCGTTTGCCACCTTGCGATGCGCGCGACTGCTGATTGCCGCCACCGTGGCGCGGGCGATGCCCATGTGTAGGGCGACGGCCTCCTGATTGAGGCCCTCCAGATCGCACAGGCGCAGTACTTCGAGCTCATCGACCGTCATATCGATAGCGTCTCCGCTGGCAAGGCCATCGGGGGTAAAGCCGCGATATTCGGGGATGATCCCAACGCGGCGCAGTTTTTTGCGTCTTCCAGCCATACACTCTCCAAATCTGACATATGTCAACAATA
>CANNPG010000047.1:0-7805 GCA_947507375.1 uncultured Collinsella sp.
TATCTTCTCAATAACACCGAGCGCAGCGTGCAGTATGTAGCCCGAAAAGTCGGCATCTCCAACATGTCATTCTTTTACTCAAAATTTAAAGAAGCATTCGGCGAAACGCCAGGTGCGTTCAGGACGCATCGGTCTAATTAAAGGCGTTATTACTCAGACCGATCAGCTTCGCGCGACACGGGAATGCGCAATCGAAGCAGCGAGCGCATCGCCTCTACCAGCACAAAGCCGGCGATGCCAACCGTGACCACAACGTCGAGCGGTGTGCCCACAAACCACAGCAGCCCCATGAGATACGACCCGGCATTAAACGCAAAGTGCAGCAGAATCGTGTAGCGAAGCTTTCCGGTGGTCACGAGTACCCAACCAAAAATGAGGCCGGCAGCGCCCGCGTAGCAGCCCTGCACCCAGTTCATGTGCATAAAGCCGAAGACCGCCGCCTGCAGCACGATTGCCGCGGCGACGCCCCACGTGCTTGGGGCCGCCCAGGGCACCATGGCTCCGTCCTGCGCGCTCGCACGACGCCGGCGCTTCCAAAGTGGGCGGCACTGCGGATTAAACGCTCGGAGCGAAAACTCAAAAATAATGCCGCGCACCAGCAACTCTTCACAAAACGGGGCGCCGAGCACCGTAGTCAGGACGGCGAGATAGCTGGTGTCGCCCATGCCTGTTTCCTCGACAAGCTCGCTGTAGTCGGCCGCAGCATCGGGCAGCAGCGACAGCACGGCGTCGGTCACGTAGCCAACGACCACCTGCAGGGCCAAGCCAATCACGATAACGCAGGCGATGCGTTTCCACGCCCCACGCGCTCCCCCGCCGAGCGGGTGCTCGCTTTGCCGGCGTGCCATAAACGAACGCGGCCACAGATAACGCCACCACAGTAGCGCCATCAAAAACGATGCCGTCTGCGCGACGGCCTGAAGCAATTGAATGTCGAGGTCATCGATCGAAAAACCCATGAACACCGATGCGACGCCAAGGGCGGAGAACAAAACGACACTCAGGGCAATATCGGCAGCGACGACGCCAAAGCAGGCAAGCGCCCAAATCATCGCATTGAGCATGCCAACCTCCTCCCGACGACTAGTCATTGGGGACGTTCTTCAACGACTAGCTGTTGGGGACACTCTTTGCCAAAGGCCCCGTTGGGCGAGATGTCGAACGGGAAGGTGCCGCAGCGATTGAACGCGGCGATAAACATGCGGATGGCGTTGGACGGCGTGGTGCCCACGAGCTGGGTTGCCGCCGCGAAGGCCGCCTTTTCCTCGGGCAAGACCTTCGCGACAACCGGGGTCATGTGTTCTGCCATGGCGCTTCCTTTTTGAAACGACGGTGATGCGGATAGATGCGGGCCACGCGGCTGGGCGACGGGCTGTGAAGGCAACCCGATTGGCCCGCATCTGGAGTTTGTTTCTACGGCGTTGGTATTACTTGGTATTCCTAAGTATTACCCCGCAGATAGAATACCATACCCGGCCCTATGGAGACGGAGAAAAACGGATCATTTTGTTGCTGGGTAAGTATTTAGAGCGTGATGATGTCCGAGATATTGAGGGCCCGAGCGTCAGCGAAATCGTGCGTGGCAAGCAACAGCATACGGCCGTCGAGCAAGTCGAGCACGGCCTCGGCGCATGCGTCGCGCGCAGCGATGTCTAGACCGGTAAAGGGCTCGTCCAGAATCACTACGCCGCCCGGACACAGCAGGGCTCGGGCAATCTCGACGCGACGGCGCTGCCCGCCCGAGAGCTCGGCCACGCGGGCATGCACATCGATCCCCGGTACCAGCAGGCGCAACAAGGCAGCGGCACTCGAGGCATTCACGCGTGCATCGGCGCACACCAGCACGTTATCCAAAGCAGAGGCGTCCTCAACCAGGCGCGTATCCTGAAACACCATCGAGCACGGCGCGCACTCCTCCGCTGTCAACGAAAGCAGCGTCGACTTGCCCACGCCTGAAGCTCCCATCACGCAGATACGCCCGCCCGCGGGCACGTTGAGCACCAGACCATCCAGCGCCGGAGCCCAGGGTGCCCGGTCGCCCACGGCGAGCGCAAGCTCCGCCGCAGCCCCGCCACCAGCAGAGCCGCCCGCACGCCCGCGCAGTCCATGCCCATGTGCCCGCACGGCCGCGCGCCACGCCACGGGTCCCGAAACCCGCAGCAGCCACACCAGCACGCGCTCACACGCCCACGAGGCGGCAACGACCAACACGGTCCACGCCAGCAGATCAGCCGTCTCGATGAGCAGCTTCGCCTGATAGATGCGTTCGCCCACGGTGCCCGTCGCCATGCCGATGAGCTCCGCCGCCACGCCGGCCTTCCAGCTCATGCCGATCACGGCACGCGCACACGAAAGCACAAACGGCAGGACCTCGCGCCAGGTATGGGCGCAAAACAGTCGCCAGCCCCGCACGCCATGCAGACGAAACATCTGCTCCAGCGGTTTATCCGCTTGCGTCAAACCCTCGACCAACGAAAAATACACGCACGGAAGTGCCATCAAAAAGACCGCCGCAATGCTCACGCGCGCCGACCCCAACCAAATGAGCAGCAGGACCACCACGCAGGCAACCGGTGTCGCCTTAACAAACGAAAGCGCCGGCGCCACCAAGCGGGCAAACGTCAGCGATCGCACCGAGACTCCCGCCAGTACGCCGCCGCACACCGCGGCAAGCGCCAGCCCGCCCAAGATTCGCGCACCCGAGCCTGCCAGAATCGCCCATGTGCCGGCATCGCATACCAGTCGCAGCAACGCCACCACGACGGCGCCCGGCCCCGGCAAAATCAACGGCTGCGCCACGAAACCCGCCATCAGCACCCACACGGCAAGCCAAAAGGCGGCAACGGCACCTGCTGCCGCCACCGCCTTCATACGCTCTGTCATTTGTCGAGCAAACGCACGCACGGGCTACTCCATGCAGTAGAAATCGTCAGCCGGGAGCTTGCCGCCCACGGCGCTCGCGTCCGCATCGGCCAGCACCTGCAGGTACCCACCGAGCGCCGCCTTCATATCCCTCCCCGTCTGGCACACGAGCATGCACCCGGGAATCGCCTTTTCGGCAATCGCGGCGTTATCCACGATACCCGCATCGACCACGGCCTGAGCCCAGTCCGCCGGCGCCGCGTTCACGGCCTCAACGCTCGCAGCATGGCAGCTCAGGAATTCCGCCACGGCCTCGGGATGCTCCTCGGCAAAGGCACGGCGCACCACGGTCACGCCCGTCAGCAGGCGCGAACCCGTGTCACCTGCCAGCTCATCCCACACATCGGTCAGACTTACCGGAGCCGACAGCCTGCCTTCGCTCTTTGCGATGGCAGCGGTCTTGAACGGCTCGGGCAGCACGCCCACGGCAGAAGGATCGGCAAGCAGGGCCGACAGCACCTCGGTGGGCTCGCTCTTAAACTCAAGCGCCACCTGGCCGGCCAGGCCCGCGCGCCCCAGCAGGTAGTTCATGACGTACTCCGGCGTGGTGCCCTTGCCCGTCATATAGACGGTATGGCCCGCCAAATCGCCAAACGAGGTCACACTCGCGTCGCCCGCCACAACGTTCAGCACGCCCAGCGTGTTGATGTCGATGACCTGCACCGCGCCCTCAGTCTTGTTATAGAGCACGCTCGCCACGTTGGCGGGCACCAGGGCAATGTCGATATCGCCCTGAATGACCTTGGGCACAATCTCATCGGCGGCAGTATTGATCGCAAAGTCGAACTCATTGTCCGTCTCGCCATCGACTGCCCGGTCCATAAACTGCACCAGACCAATCGAGGTCGGCCCCTTGAGCGAGGCGACGCGCACCTCGACCGGCTCTGCAGCAGCACCGGCGCCGTCCGTGGCAGCCGAGCCCGCGGCGGACCCGGCACCGGCAGCCCCGCCGCCACAGCCCGCGAGTGCGAGCGACAGCGCACCCGCGGCAAGCGCCGAGGCAAACCCCCGGCGCGACATCTCAAAATCAAACGCGCGCATCGCTAGCACGTCCCCTCGTTAGGCATCGTCCATGCGTGATGGTCGGTATGCAGCAGCTCCTCAGCCAGCGGCGAGAGCGGCTCTCGCCCAAGAACTCGCGGTAGCACGCCTGGACATCGGGATTCTCGTGCGAGAAACGAATGTCCGCAGCGGCATCCAGGCCCCAGAGCACCTGGCCACGCTCGGCTGCCAGCTCGCAGCCGTCGTGGATGGGCTGACCGCCGCCACCGACGCAGCCGCCCGGGCACGCCATAACCTCAACGAAGTCATAGCTCACGCGGCCGTCGCGAATCGCGTCGAGCAGACGGGCAGCGTTGCCCAGCCCGTGTGCCACGGCGACGCGCACCTTAGTGCCATCGATATCGGCGACGGCCTCCTTCCAGCCGTCCAGGCCGCGCACATCGGTAAAGAAGTCGGCGTCGGGGTTCTTGCCCGTCACCAGGTAATAGGCCGAGCGCACGGCGGCCTCCATCACGCCGCCCGTGGCGCCAAAGATCACACCCGCACCCGTGCCAAAGCCCAGCGGCGTATCGAGCGGCTCCTCAACTAGCGTATCCACGCTCACGTGGCTCGCGCGGACCATGCGCACCATCTCGCGCACCGTCAGCGCAACGTCCACATCGGGCGTGCCGCCCTCGCCCACCATGCTCGGCAGCGCGCACTCGGCCTTCTTGGCCGTGCACGGCATCACGGACACCACAAACAGGCGCTCGGGCTCCACGCCCAGCACCTTGGCGTAGTAGGTCTTGGCGATGGCGCCGAACATCTGCTGCGGCGACTTGGACGTGGACAGGCTGTCGACAAACTCGGGGTAACGCGCCTTCACAAAGCGTACCCAGCCCGGGCAGCAGCTCGTGAACATGGGCCAGCTGCGGCTGTCGCCCTCGCCCTTGGCGGCCTTACCCAGGCGCTCGAGCAGCTCGGAGCCCTCCTCCATAATGGTGAGATCGGCCGAGAAATCGGTGTCGAACACGTACTCAAAGCCCACGCGGCGCAGCGCACAGGCCAGGCGCTCGACGGTGGCCTCATCGCGCGGAATGCCGAGCTCCTCGCCCCAGGCGCTACGCACGGCCGGCGCAATCTGCACCAGCACGATCTTGTCGGGATCGGCGATGGCGTCAAACACGGTCTCGGTGTCGTCGCGCTCGCGCAGCGCGCCCGTCGGGCAATGCGTGATGCACTGGCCGCACGCGACGCAATCGGTCTTGCCGATCGGCACGCGCCCGCGGGTGCCCACGGCGGTATGCGTGGCGCGGTTGGTCAGGTCCCAAATCCCTAGGCCCTGTACGCTCTCGCACACCTTGATGCAGCGCATGCATTTAATGCACTTGTCGTTTTCGCGGATGATGGGGAAATCGAAATCCCAGCCCTCGCCCGCCAAATGCCTTTGATACGGCAGATAGAAAATGCCCAGGTCGTTGGCAATGGTCTGCAGGTTGCAGTTACCGCTGCGCACACAGCTCGTGCAGCGTGAATCGTGCTGCGAAAGCAGCAGCTGCACGTTGGTGCGGCGCGCCTCGCGGGCCTTGGGGCTGTTGGTGTGGACCACCATGCCATCGAGCACGTAGTTGTTGCAGGCGGCAACCAGCTGGTCGCAGCCCTCAACCTCGACCACGCACACGCGGCAGCCGCCGATCTCGTTCAGATCGCGCAGGTAGCACAGGGTGGGAATCTGGATGCCGACGGACTTGGCCGCGTCCAGGATCGTGGTGTGCTCGGGCACCACGACCTCGCAATTATCGATAGTGAGCTTGACCATATTGAGTGCTCCGCTTTCGGTGTTATCGCTGACAGTGGGGTTGTTGAGCTCTACCATTCCAGGTTCCTCCCTCCGCGGAACGCGCCAAAACCAAAGTGGTCGCAACGCAGGCAGCGGCTTGCCTCCTGGCGCGCCTCCTCCTCGGTAAGGCCCTGCTCGACCAGATTCCAATCGTGAATACGCTCGCCGGCCTCGCGCTCACCCAGCTCGCAGCGGCCGCACTCGTGCTTGCCCTTAAACTGAACGGTCGGCAGCTCCACGTCGAGCTTGATCTTGTGGTCGAAGCCCAGATAGCGGTCGATGTTTGCCGAAGCCACGCGGCCGGCGTTGATGGCACGGATGACGGTGGCGGGGCCGGTCTGGCAGTCGCCGCCGCTAAAGAGGCCATCGAAGTTGGGCACGGCACCGTCCGAGTCGGTGACCACGCAACCCCACTTGCAGGCGATGCCCATGTCCTCAAACGGCTTGGAATCGATGTCCTGGCCAATGGCGACAAACACGCGCTCGCAGGGGATGACGCGCTCGGGCGTAGCGGCGGCACGCGGAGCCGGACGACCGCGGCGGGGCTCGCCGATAATCTGCGGTTGCACGCGCAGGCCGCTCACGCGACCATCTTCGCCCGTCTCGATGGCGAGCGGCGCCGTGAGCTCCAGCACCTCACAGCCCTCGGCCTGGGCACCGGCAATCTCGGCGTCCTGGGCCGTCATATCGCAGATGCGACGGCGGTAGACGATGCTTACCTTTTCGGCACCGCAGCGCACGGCGGAGCGTGCCACGTCCATGGCAACGTTGCCGCCGCCGATGACGCACACGCGCTGGCCGCTCAGGTCGGGCAGCTCGTCATCGCCGATGGCGCGCAGCATCTTGACGGCCGATTCCACGCCGGGCGCCTCTTCACCCGGAAGGCCGAGCTTCTTGTCACTGTGGGCACCGATGGCCAGGTAGACGGCATCGAACTCGTCGCGCAGACGGGCGAGCTCCTCGCCGCTCACGGAGTGGTCGAGCTCCACGTCGATGCCGGCGCTCAAGATCCAGTCGATCTCGGCCTGCAGGCGCTCGCGCGGCAGACGATAGCTGGGGATGCCGTAGCGCAGCATGCCGCCCAAGTGGTGGCGCTGCTCAAAAATGGTCACCTTGTGGCCCATCACGGCCAGGTAGTAGGCACAGGAAAGGCCGGCCGGGCCGCCGCCGATCACGGCGACGCGCTTACCGGTGTTGTCCACTACATGTGGCTTGTGGTCGTTGAGGTCGCTATGCTCAACGGCAAAACGCTTGAGGGCGAGGATGTTCATGGGGTCGTCGACCATGCCACGGCGGCAATGCATCTCGCAGGGATGCTCGCACACCAGGCCACAGACGAGCGGTAGCGGGTTGTTCTTGCGGATGACCTTGACGGCGTCGGCATAACGGCCTGCCTCGACGAGCGAGATGTAACCAGGAATGTCGACGTGCGCCGGGCAGCCCGAGACACACGGGACGCGAGCCTCGCGGTCAAAGCCGCAGGAGTGCTCGCGGATGTGGTGCTCAAAATCGTCGCGGAAGCCGCGAATGGCCGTGAGTGCCATGGCGCCAGCTTCGTAGCCGATGGCGCAGTCGCTCGAAAGGTAGATGGTGCGGGCCGTGCGCTCAATCAGGTTGAGCGTGGACTCATCGGCGCGCCCTTCGAGCACATCGGCAAGCAGGTCGCCCAGCGCGCTCAGGCCCACGCGACAGGGCGTGCACTTGCCGCAGCTCTGGGTGGAGCACAAGTTGACGAGCGCTGCCGTAAACTCCACGGGACACGGGGCGAGCGAGCTCACCGCCAGACGACGTCCGAGCGCATCGTGCAGGTCGTCCATGACGGCCTGAGCGTGGCTGCGTTCCATTACATGCAGTCGAGCCATAAGATCCCCTCTCACATGGCAGCCCGGAGGCGAGGCCGGGCGAAATTGCTACACGCACAACACTGACCTAAAAAGTTGTTAGGTCTCCACGCAGTTCGGCAGGCGGCATGAAATGTCACCCTCAGCGGTGAAATAGAACATTACCGCAGATAAATGCCATATTTGATAAAACGCGTTACCAAATGGCAATGCCCCGTCCA
>CANNPG010000048.1:0-7667 GCA_947507375.1 uncultured Collinsella sp.
TAATTTGGGCTCCTCGAGACCATGTAAACGTCCCGCTCTCCCTTCCAAACACCCATTCGAGCCCCATCCCAATCAAAAATTGCTCAAAACGCATCCCAAGCTGCCCCAGATTTATACGTATCTGAACTAACTGTCCAGACCATTCCGGACCAGGCCTCTTGTCAGCCCCAAGCGATCCGTTTTCCTCCGTCCCCAACGGATCAATAAGAAAAGAGGGGCTGTCCCACACTTGGCGGGACAGCCCCTCTGGCTTCGGCATATGCGAAACGGCTCGCTAGTAGCCCTGGCCGTAGCCCTGGCCCTGACCCTGCTGGCCCAGCAGCTCCTCCAGGTACTGGCGCAGCTGCTCGTCGGTAATACCGCCGTTGCCGGTGTCGGTCGAGCTGTCGTCCTGCTGCTGGTTCTGCAACTCCTCATCGGAGCCCAGCTCAACCGTGACCTTCTTCTCGTCCTTGCCGCGCATAAGCGTGATCTCGACCTTCTCGCCCACCTCGTGGCTGCGCAGTGCGATGATCAGGCCATCGGCGCTCGTGATCTCGTCGTCGCCCAGCTTGGTGATGACGTCGCCCTCCTGAATTCCGGCCTTAGCAGCAGGACCATCCTCAACGACGCTCGCCACATACGCGCCGCTATCGGTGCTCAGCTTGTTGGTGCGGGCGTTAAGCGCATTGACGCTCGAAAGTGTGGCGCCCAGATACGGATGAACCGGCGTCTTGCCGCCGATGATCTGGTCGGCAATGTTCTTGGCGTAGTTAACGGGAATAGCAAAGCCCACGCCCGAGCTGGAGCCCGAATAGCTCTCGATGAGCGAGTTGATACCCACGAGCTCGCCATTGTCGTTGACGAGCGCGCCGCCGGAGTTGCCCGGGTTGATGGCGGCATCGGTCTGGATCATGTTGGCATAGATGGTGTTACCGCTGGTAGAGCTCATGGCCGTGGAGCGGTAGAGCGCCGACACAATACCCGTGGAGACAGACTGCTCGTTGCCGAAGGGCGAGCCGATTGCCATGACCCACTCGCCCACGTTGAGCTTGGAGGAGTCGCCGATCTCGATCGGCGTGAGCTTGGAGGCGTCAGCATCCTTGAGCTTGATGACGGCCAGGTCGCTCGAGGCATCGTTGCCCACGAACTCGGCCTCGTAGGTGGTGCCGTCGTCCATGGTAACCACGTACTGGTCATAGCCATCGACCACGTGGTTGTTGGTGAGAATATGGCCCTCGGTATCGAGCACCACGCCCGAACCGACGCTGCCCGAGCTATCCGACTCATCAGCAGACTGCGAAAGCGAGCCATTCTGACTGCCGCTCGAAGTGGCGGTGATGGAAACCACGGAGGGCAATGCCTTGGCAGAAACGGCCTCGGCCAACGTGGTGTCCTCGGAGTCGATGGTGATTTTTTGCGTCGACGAACCCGAAGCGCCCGCCGTCACGGCATTCTTGCCGCCACCAATGTTGAGCGTGCCGCTCATAATGAGCGCAATGACCAGCAGGGCGCCGCAGGCACAGCCGGCGAGTGCCGTAATAAAGATCGGCAGCTTTTTGGTCTTGGTCTTGACCACCGTGTGCTTGTTTACAACCTGCTGACCGCCCAGCGGCTTGCCGGTCTGCGTGTCGTAGGCCTGCACGTAGGGAATGTTGCTGCCGGCAGGCGTCGACTCCACCTGCACACGCGGCTGCTGCTGGGTCTCGCCGGCGTTGCCCGCGTCCTGGGGACGCTGGGAATCGTTCTCGCTCATAGCTGCGATCCTTTCGTCAAATAACCAAAGGCCCGCCAAACATGTAGCGGGCCATCATTGTTCACGTTGAGTTGTACCCCAATATGCGGGCGCAAGTGTATGAGAACGAAATCTTTTAGGAAGGCTTAAGTTCTGTTGCAGGCCCGAAAGGAACCCGCACATGCGGCAAAACCACCACAAAGGTGCCTGTCCCCTTTGTGGTGGAAATCTAGTCCTTAAACAGATAGCCCACGCCGCGGACGGTGGTGATGTGTGCCGCAATCTGCGGGCCCACCTTGGAGCGGATGCGTCGAATGTGCACGTCGACGGTGCGCGTGCCGCCGCAGTACTCAAAGCCCCATACGCGGTGCAGCAACACCTCGCGGCTGTAGGCGCGGTTGGGGTGCGTCGCCAAAAAGCTCAGCAGCGAGTACTCCATCAGCGTCAGGTCGATGGGCTCATCATCGAGCGTCACCTGGTAGGTAGCCAGGTTAATCTCGAGGTTATCGATGTTGAGCACATCGTCGGCGGTGACGGTCTCCTCCTCGCCCATCAGGCGCTGCGCACGAGCCTTGAGCTCGTTGGGTGTCGCCGTGGGGCATACAAAGTCGGCATGCGCGTGATTCGGCAGGCGCAGGGTGCTAAGCGCCTCGTCGTCGACGATCACAAGCATGGGAACGCCGCCGCGGTCGTCGAGCCACTTGGCAATCTGATCGATGCGGTCGCTGCGGATGCCATCGGAATCGAGGATCAGCAGGTCAAAGTCGTGCGCCGCAGTCGGCGAATCGGGGGTGGCCAGGCTCACCTCGACCCCCAGGGTGGTCGTCAAGCTGCGGGCAAACTCGTGGAAGCGCGTCGTGCGCGCCATGAACAGGGCACTCTTTTCGGACATATCGGCCTCCAAAGAAATGAGCTCAATCGTACTGGAACAAGCCAGCGCGATTAGGAGTTCGCCAGGTAGTGCTTGATCTCCCACTCGGTGATCGTAGACTCAAACTTATGCCACTCGTCGCGCTTCTTTTTGAGGAAGAAGCTGTGGATGTGCTCGCCGAGGGCATCCTTCATAAACTGCGAGTCCTCAAACACGTCGAGCGCCTCTTTGAGCGAGCGCGGCAGCGGCGTGTAGCCGGCCTCGACCATCTGACGGTCGGTAAGCTTGAGCGTCTCGGCCGTTGCCTCGGGCGGGAGTTCCAGCTTGCGCTCGATGCCGTCGAGACCAGCCGCCAGCGTGACGGCGTTGACCAGGTACGGGTTGGCCATGGGGTCGGGGCTACGAAGCTCGATGCGCGTGGACAGCTGCTTGCCGGGCTTGTAGACCGGAATACGGACCATGCTCGCGCGGTTGCGCAGACCCCACGTGGCGTACTGCGGCACGGAGTCGCCGCCCGTGGTGATGCGCTTGTACGAGTTGACCGTGGGGTTGGTGATGGCGCTGATCTCGCGGGCATGCGCCAAAATGCCGGCCATATAGTGCTTGGCGACGTCGGAGAGGTGGTACTTCTCGTCGTCCTCGCCCCAAAAGACGTTGTTGCCGTCGTGGTCGAATAGCGACTGGCACAGGAACATAGCGCTGCCGTCCTCGCCCGCCAACGGCTTGGGCATAAAGGAGGCGTGGCAGCCGCTCTCGTAGGCCTGCTGCTTAATGATGAGTTTGGCCGTGGTGATGGCGTCGGACATGCTCAGGGCCTCGGCGTGGCGCAGGCTCATACCGTGCTGCGAGCGGCCGGCGGCGTGGAAGGTGTACTCCACGGGCACGGACATCTTCTCGAGCGTGAGGACCGTGTTGCGACGCAGGTCGCGGGCGGCATCGCTCACCGAAAGATCGAAGTAGCCCACGTTGTCGAGCGGCTCGGGGGTGTGCTCGTCGGGGAAGTAGTAATACTCCAGCTCGGCGCCCACGTTGAGCAGATAGCCAGCCTTCTCGGCCTTGCGGAACATGCGGCGCAGGGCATCGCGCGGATCGCCGGCGAAGGGCTTGCGGTCGGGAGTGCACACGTCGCAGAACACGCGGGCAACGCCGTTGTGGCTCGGACGCCACGGCAGAATCTGGAAGGTCGAAGCATCGGGAAACGCCAGCATGTCGGCTTCCTCGGGCGTGGCAAAGCCCTCGATGGCCGAGCCGTCAAAGCCGATACCCTCCTCAAAAGCGACCTCGAGGTCCTCGGGGCTAATGGCAAAGTTCTTGAGGCGGCCGAGAATGTCGACAAACCACAGACGCACAAAGCGGATGTCACGCTGCTCTACAGAGCGAAGTACGTAATCGATGTTCTGCTGGTTCATGTCGCTCCCCTTTCTTTCGGGCGGGTTTCGACTGGTCTATATCGCAGATACTATCGCAGAAAAATGTTTCCGCAGGGTTAAAGCGTATCAAGCGCTCAAAAAACGTGTGCGAACAGGCAGTTGCGAACGAGCGGCTAGCGCGAGGTTGATGCGCGGTGTTCGATGTGGCCGGGGATCTCGATGCGTTTGGGCGCCAGCTTTGCGGCCTCGCCCACGGTGGTGGTAACGACGTCGATGCGCTCGGAAAGGCGCTCGACTACGCGCTCGGCAATGGTGAGGGTGTCCTGCGCGGCCGTGGTGACGCCGCCAAAGAGCACATGGTTCCAGGGGTAGTCGTCAAACGTCGCGATCTTGAGCCCCGCCGGCAGCGAGGGACCAAGCTGCGCCAGCGCCTCGGTCAGACGCAGGAAAACCAGGCCGTTGACGGCGATAAGGCCGAGCCTTTTGCCCGCGTAGTCGCGGATGGTCTTGTCCAAACGGCCAACGCCCGTGGCGCCACCGTCGGCCAGGGTGACGACCTCGCCCGCAAGGCCGCGGCGCGAAAGCTCGTCGGCAAAGGCCTCGGCGCGCTCTCGACGCACGGGGCTATCGTCGCTTGCCTCGGTGAGCAGGCACAGACGCTCGCTGCCCGCAGCTGCCAAGGCGTCTACCAAGCCGGCGACCAGCTCACGGTTGTTAGATGTCACCAGGTCAACACCGCCGTCGGCAACGTCGCGGTCGAGCAGCACGACGGGCAGACGTCCCGCTGCCGCGGCGATCGCCTCGTCATTGCCTCCGCAGGTGTTGACGACCAGGCCGTCCACGCCGGCATCGATAAGTCTGGTGAGCGACTCCGCTTCCTTAGCGGGGTCGTTGCCGCTAATGGCCGTCATGAGCGAGCAGCCGCGCGCCGCGGCGCTGGCGGAAAGGCCCTCGAGCATGGCGCTCGAGAACGGGTTGGCGATGTCAGCCAGAATCACACCGATGAGGTTCGTACGCGAGCTGCGCAGATTGCGCGCGGCGGCACGTGGGCGATAGCCGGTGCGCTCGATAACTGCCGCGATGCGAGCACGGGTCTCCTCGGTCATTTGCCCGGGGCGGTTGTTGAGGTAGCGCGAGACCGTGGCCGGACTCACGCCCGCCTCGGCGGCAATGTCCTTGATTCTCATCTGCGCCATAACGCACCCCGTTTCCCAATTGTCGGCGATCTGAGCCATTTTAGGCATTTTTTTAAAAATCTCGGTTGCAAAACGCTGTAGGTGAGTATACTACAACTCGAAACGAAACCGATTTCGTAAACCGATTTCGGTGAGCGTTGGCACGCAGGTGCAAAGACGCACCCTACCGTCTTGGCACCTGCGTGCCAACGCCATATCAAAGGTGTACGCACGAGTAAAAGGAGCTGCGCGACCATGGGTAAAACGGTTCTTACCTTCGGCGAGATCATGATGAGACTCTCACCCAAAGACCACCTGCGTATTGAGCAGGCAACCGAGTTTGACGTCCGCTACGGCGGCGCCGAGGCCAACACTGCGCTTTCCCTGGCCTACCAGGGCGACAAGGCCGCTTACGTCTCCGTTGTCCCGGCCAACCGTCTGGGCGAGTGCGCCCTGCGTTCGCTGAAGGCCTACGACGTCGACACCACGCGCGTCGTGCGTCAGGGCGACCGCCTTGGCTCCTATGTGTTTGAGGTCGGTGCCTCGCAGCGCGGCAACGGTTGCGTCTACGACCGCAAGTACTCTGCCATCAACATGGCCAAGCGCGACGTCTTTAACTGGGACGAGATCCTCAAGGGCATCGATGTCTTCTATTTCTCCGGCGTGACTCCCGCCGTCTCCGACGAGATGGCCGCCGCCTGCAAGGATGCGCTCACCGCCTGCTGCGCCAAGGGCATCACCACCGTGTGCGACGTCAACTATCGCGGCAAAATGTGGTCGCCCGAGAAGTCTCAGGCCACCATGAAGGAACTCCTGCCGCTCGTCGACATCTGCATCGCCAACGACGAGGACGCGCCTGCCGGCCTCGGTATGACTTGCGTCTCTGGCTCCCTTGCCCACGGCATCGAGGAGCGTGACACCTACGTCGAGATGGCCCGTCAGATCTGTGCCGAGTACGGCTGCAAGAAGGTCGCCTCGGTCGTCCGCAACATCTCCTGCGTCGAGCGCTCCATCTGGATGGGCATGCTCTTTGACGCCGAGAGCGGCGAGCACTGGTTCTCCCCTGCTCACGATGTACACGTGCTCGAGGGCGTTGCCGCCGGCGACGCTTTCAACGCCGGCCTCGTCCATGCCCTCATCAACGACTTTGACCCGCAGGCTGCCGTCAACTACGCCATCGCGGCCTCGATCCTCAAGCTCACCATCAAGGGCGATTCCAACTTGGTGACCGCAGACGAGATCGCAGCCGTGGCATCAGCCGCCGACGGTGGCACCCGCGTCGCGCGCTAGTCCGTCTCCATTCCGCGGGCCGCAGCTTTCCAATCCCATACCCCTGCGGCCCGCTCCCCGATTCCTCCGGCCGGGCAAAACCACCAGTCCCATTCCGGTTTTGTCTGGCATTCCCTACATGACTGGTCGAGCAGCCGGTTTTGGAATTGCTTGAACCCCAAGCAGTGCCTCCGATAACCAATCCAAAATCGGCTCCTGACCAGCACATTTGGTAATCACGCGCCCATGCGCGCCACACATCGAAAGGAACATCATGTTCGATCAGTTCTACACCACGCTTGAGTCCCTGGGCATCGTGCCGGTCGTTGTGCTCGACAAGGTCGAGGACGCCGCCCCGCTCGCCCACGCTCTTATGGCAGCTGGCATGAAGTCCGCCGAGGTCACCTTCCGCACCGCCTGCGCCGCCGAGTGCATCGCCGCTATGGCCGAGGCCGAGCCCGAGATGTGCGTTGGCGCCGGCACTGTCCTGACCGTCGAGCAGGTTGAGCAGGCCCGCGCCGCCGGTGCCAAGTTCATCGTCTCCCCGGGTTACAACGAGGACGTCGTGAAGCATTGCATCGACATCGAGCTGCCCGTCCTTCCCGGCACCGTGACCCCCTCCGAGGTCACCGCAGCCGAGAACCTGGGCCTCAAGGTCACCAAGTTCTTCCCCGCGTCCCAGTATGGCGGCCTGAACACCATCAAGGCCCTCGCTGCTCCGTTTGTCGGTCACCGCTTTATGCCTACCGGCGGCGTGAGCACCGCCAACGTCGAGGAGTACTTGAGCTCCTCCGCCATCATCGCCTGCGGTGGCACCTGGATGGTCAAGCCGGCCCTGTTTGCCGACGGCGACTTCTCCAAGGTCGAGCAGATCGCCCGCGAGGCCATGGACGTCGTCAAGAAGGTCCGCGGCTAGGTTTAGCTCTCTATCGTGAAAGGGGGCGTGCCCTAGACCTCGCCCCCTTTCTTTTAAAGCGGCTCGGAAGCGCGCCGTTTCCGTCACGAACAAGAACCAAAACCGTCTTGTATGCTGATAGAACGTGACGGAAGCGACACGCCCCCGAGCCGCTTTGTATAATCGGCTGGCAGTCGCGCTCAACTGAGCCACTTCGGTAAAAGCCGAGCCATCAAAACAGCTGCGGCGCCGTCTGGAGGAATGGACCCTTGCTTCCGGTCTTTTCCTCCAAGCGGCGCCGCAGCTTTTTCGTGCCCCGATGTGCCCCAACGCAGTTGCGGTGAAATAGGGACTGTTTGCGCCACCTAGGCCG
>CANNPG010000049.1:0-7646 GCA_947507375.1 uncultured Collinsella sp.
GTCGCGCCCTTGAAGTTGAACGTCAGATTGTCCAAATGCGGCCCGCGCAGCGTCGAGCCGTTACGCGGTTCGTAGAACCGCGTAACTAACAAATGAGCATGGCGTCGCCAAAGCTGAAGAAGCGGTAGCGCTCCTCGATGGCGGCGGCGTAGGCATCCATGATCTGGTCGCGGGAGGCAAGCGCGCTTACGAGCATCATGAGCGTGGAGCGCGGCACGTGGAAGTTCGTGATCAGCGCGTCAACCACGTGATAGGTCGAGCCGGGCATAAGGTAGAGCTGCGTTGTCGCGTTCTCGCGCACCACGATGTCGCCGCGGCCGAGCGTGTCGGCCCCGTCCTCGCGGCCCTCAAAATAGCGCGCCGTCACAGCCGGATCGGACACCGGCGCGTCCGCGTCAAACGCGCTCTCGAGCGAGCGCACTGCGGTAGTGCCGACGGCGATCACACGATGGCCCTCGGCCTTCGCCTTATGCACGGCGTCGACAACCTCCTGCGACACGTGGTAGCGCTCGGTGTGCATCACGTGCTGCGCGGGGTCGTCCTCCTCCACCAGACGGAAGGTATCGATACCCACCTCGAGCTCGACGGCGGCAAACTTGGCACCCTTGGCCTCGATGGCAGCCATGAGCTCGGGAGTAAAATGCAGACCCGCCGTGGGAGCAGCGGCCGAGTGCTCCTCCTTCATGGCGTAGACGGTCTGGTACTTCTCGGGATCGCCCTCGTAATCGGTAATGTAGGGCGGCAGCGGCACGTGGCCGGCAGCATGGATGGCCTCGTCGAGCGTGCGCGGCTCGCCGGCGGCATTGCAACCGGCCGGCTCAAAGCGTACCAGGCGGCCGCCGCGGCTATCGGTGACAAAGTCGATGACCTCGGCCGTCAGCACCACGGGCGCGCCCTCGGGCGCATGGGCGCCACCGGCGCGATACTCAATCTGAGCACCGGGCTTCAGACGCTTACCCGGCTTGACCAGGCACTCCCAAACATGGCCCAGCGGATCCACGTCCTCGCGGCGCTTGAGCAGCAGCGTCTCGACCACGCCACCCGAGCCGGCTTTGCGACCGATCAGGCGGGCCGGCATCACGCGCGTCTTGTTGATGACGAGCACGTCGCCCGGCTCGATATAGTCGATGATATCGCGGAAGATACGGTGCTCAACGGTACCGCCGTGCTCCAGCGGCGTTCCCGCCTGGGAGCCCTTGCGATCCACCACCAGCAGACGGCAGGAGTCACGCGGCTCGGCAGGCGCCTGGGCGATCAGTTCCTCAGGAAGGTTGTAGTCAAAATCATCGGTACGCATAGACACGTCGGATTCTCCTTATATAGCTAAAGTCCGCTCTACATCCTAGCAGGCTGACGTCCCAAATGAACTACTTTTTGGCGGCTTTGCGCTCGTCGCGGATGCGGGCTCGATCCATGGCCGCCTCGACGGCCGAGAACCGGCAGCCGCAGTAATTCTGTCGATACATGCCAAGCTCGCGCGAACGACGCGTGGCCTCGGGGTAATACGGGCGAAAATCGCGAATGACCGGGACGAGCCCATGTGCCGCCGCCAAGCGCTCAAGCACGTCATTGCAGGTTTCGAACAACTGATACGGCGAGACGGCGAGCGTCGTACCCACAAACTCAAACCCACGCTCCTGGGCCACACGACACGCCTCGGCCAGACGCAGGGCATAGCACGCGCGACAGCGACGAGGCCGATCGGCACCCAGCGGCGCCACGCCGGTCTCCCAGCGATCGCGGTCCTCCCCTGCCTCGATGAGCTCGATGTCGCCATCGGCACACCACCGGCGCAGCTCGTCCAAGCGGCGCTGCCATTCATCGCGCGGTTGAATATTGGGGTTGGTCCAGCAAATCGTGGGCTCAAACCCTTCCTCGCGCAGCAGGCGAACCGGCTCAAGCGAGCATGGTGCACAGCACGCATGCAGCAACAACGACTTCATCGACATCTCCTCACCCAAAAAAGCGCACGCCAAAGGACGTGTCCTCGCAGGCGACAATGCGACGGTCGCGCAGAATGGTTCGCACGTAATACCAATCGCCCACACAGCCCGACAAATGCAGACCAGCCGCCAGGTAGCACAGCAGCGGATAGCCCGAGAGCGCAAACCCTAGGGTAAACGCCGCCGTCACAACAACCGTCGGCGCCAGGCAAACCACCACGTACCGCCGGCGCGAATACACCACGCCCTCGGCGCAGGCGTAAATCATGCAGGTTTCGAGATTTGCCCCAAAGGTCACCTGCGCGCCCGCAGGCGCCAGCAGCTTAAAAAACACACCGTGCACCAGCTCGTGAACGGCAAATGACGCCGCCGAAACCGCAGCCAAGCCGACTATCCAGCCCAAGACGGCCGTCCAACCGCCCGCGTCAGCCGCATCCAGGTCAGCGGGCCCGCCCATCAGCATAAACACCGGCACCAGGCACACGGCAAATGCGCCGAGCACGGCCATCCCCCACACAAAGCAGGCGTGCAGAAAATCCTCGTCCTCAAACGCATGTATGTTGGAAATCTCATTCATAGCATCTTAGGATAGCGCCCCTGCCACGCACCCGTCCGCATGTGCGATAATGTCGAACGATATGCACGAATTGACCACCGCGTCGCCAGGCCTTGCGCCCGGCCGCGCCCTTACTATATGCGAAGGAGTCCCATGGCATCCAAATACTCCATGAACGACCGTCCCAGCTGGCCTCGCCGCGCCATCGTTACCGCCGGCGAGCCCTACGGCAACAAGGGCCTTCACTTTGGCCACGTCGGCGGCGTCTTTGTCCCGGCCGACTTCTTCGCCCGCTTCCTGCGCGACCGCCTGGGCCGCGAGAATGTCATCTTCACCTCGGGAACCGACTGCTACGGATCGCCCATCATGGAGAGCTACCGCAAGCTCAAGGAGAACGAGGGCTACGACAAGTCCATTAGTGAGTACGTCGAGTCCAATCACTCCCGTCAGGCCGCGACCCTCAACAACTACAACATCAGCTGCGACATCTACGGCGGCTCGGGCCTTGAGCCGGCGGCCAAGATCCATAATGAGGTGACCGCTGAGATTATCGAGCGTCTGCACGAGCAGGGCACTATCTCCAAGCGCTCTACCCTGCAGTTCTACGATGCCAAGGCCGGAACGTTCCTCAACGGTCGCCAGGTCATCGGCCGCTGCCCCATCCAAGGTTGCAAATCCGAAAAGGCTTATGCCGACGAGTGCGACCTGGGTCACCAGTTTGAGCCCGAGGAACTCATCGCACCCAAGAGCCAGCTCACCGGCGAAGTGCCCGAGCTGCGCCCGGTCGACAACCTCTACTTCGACCTGCCGGCCTACCTCGACTTTATGAAGACCTATACCGCCAAGCTCGCCCAGAACCCGCAGGTTCGCTCCGTGGTCTCCAAGACCATGGAGGAGTGGCTGCTGCCGGCTCAGCTCTACATCCAGAACAAGTTCCGCGAGGCCTTCGACGCCGTCGAGGACCAGCTGCCCGAGCACACCGTACTGGAGCCCGAGGGCAACAAGAGCAGCTTTACCGTCACCTTCCCCAGCTGGAAGGAACGCGACGACGCCCACGCGGTGCTCGCCAACGGCGGCGTGCGCTTCCGCAGCGGCAAGGCGCTCGTGCCCTTCCGTATCACCGGCAACATCGACTGGGGCGTTCCGGTGCCCGAGGTCGACGGCGTGAACGACGTCACCTGCTGGTGCTGGCCCGAGAGCCTGTGGGCGCCCATCAGCTACACGCGCACCGTGCTCGCACGCGATGCCAAGGCCGCCGGCGTGACCGAGGGTGTCGCCGCCCAGGATGCCGCCCTCATGGGCGAGCCCGCCGCCGATTCCACGCAGGTCCCCGCGCCCACCTACCAGCACAGCTCGCTCGACTGGCGCGACTGGTGGTGCTCTGACGACGCGCAGATCTACCAGTTCATCGGTCAGGACAACATCTATTTCTACTGCATCGCGCAGACTGCCATGTGGGAGGCCCTGGGCTGGGACCTCACGCAGAGCACCGTCAGCGCCTGCTACCACCTGCTCTACATGGGCAAAAAGGCAAGCTCGTCCTCGCAGACGCCTCCCCCGCCGGCAGACGACCTGCTCAACCACTACACCTGCGAGCAGATGCGCGCGCACTGGCTGTCGCTCGGCCTGTCCGAGAAGCCGGTGAGCTTTAGCCCCAAGGCATATGACACGCGCGTGACCGGCAAGGACAAGGACGGCAACGAGGTGCGCGCCTGCGACGACAAGCGCGTCATCGACCCCGCCCTTAAGGAGAGCGCCCTTTTGACCGGCGTCTTCAACCGCCTGGCCCGCAGCTGCTTCTACGGCGTCGCCGTCAAGGAGGGCGACGAGAGCCCCTATCGCAACGGTTGTATTCCCGCCGGCGCCGCCTCTGCCACCGTGGTCGAGGCCGCCGAGCAAGCCGTCCTCGCCTTTGAGCAGGCCATGTACAAGTTCGAGACGCACCACGCGCTCGCCGTGTGCGACGACTACCTGCGCGCCGCCAACAAGCGCTGGAGCGACGCCTCCAAGGCCGCCAACAAGCTCGAGGGCGAGCCGGCAAACGCCGCCATGACGCAGGCCCTGGTCGACGCCTTTACCGAGCTGCGCGTGGCGACCGTGCTCATGCACGGCATCGTCCCGGCCGGCTGCGAGCTCATCTGCGAGTACTTCGACGTCGATCCGGTCGCCTTCTTTAGCTGGGATAACATCTTTGCCTCCACGGACGAGTTTATGGAGAGCCTGGGCGAGAAGCCCGGCGAGCACCGCGTGAAGCCGCTGCCCCCGCGCTTCGACTTCTTCAGCAAGCACGAGAGCCAGTACTAGAGCACGCTAGCAGCGGCGTGCCTGGAAAGTAATCAATTTGGGACGGGAAGGAAAGACGGATGTCCAAGCCGCGTCGTCGTAAGCAGAAAAAGCAGGTCAAAGCCGAGCTCAAGCTCAGGCAGTTTGCTGCTACCGAGCTTTCCGACCAGCTTGCCGCCCTTCCCTGCGCCACCGACCTGCCGCGCTTTATGGTCGACACGGTCGCCGGCGCCTATGCACCCGCCGATGCCGAGCTCATGATCGAAGGCTTTGGCGCTGCGGCCACGCGCCCAGTCACACTGCGCGCCAACACGCTCAAGGCGACCGCCGAAGACATCGCTGCCGCGCTCGATGCCGCCGGCATCGCCCACAACCCCGTCGCCTGGTACCCAGACGCCTTTATCCTGCCCGAGGCCCAGGTTTCTGATCTGTGGGACCTCGACATCTACCGCGACGGCAAGATCTACTTGCAAAGTCTGTCGTCCATGATGCCGCCGTTGGTCCTGGGCGCTCAGGCCGGCGAGGACATCCTCGACATGTGCGCAGCCCCTGGCGGCAAGACAACGCAGATCGCCGCCCTCACCCAGGGCCAGGCACACCTCACGGCCTGCGAGATGAGCATTCCCCGCGCCGAAAAGCTCGAGTCAAACCTCCATCGCCAGGGTGCCAAAAACGTGCCCGTCATGCGCATCGACGCACGCGAGCTCGACGAGTTCTTCCGCTTCGACCGCATCCTGCTCGACGCTCCCTGCACCGGCACGGGCACCGTCATCAGCGGCAACGAGAAAAGCCTGCGCGGCCTCACCGAGCAGTTGCTGAGCAAGTGCGCCCGATCGCAGCGAGCACTTCTGGATCGCGCCATGGGGGCCCTCAAACCGAGCGGCACGCTCGTCTATTCGACATGTTCGATCTTGCCGCAGGAAAACGAGGATGCCCTGCAAGAGGCCCTCGACAAGCACATGGACTGCGAGCTCATCCCCCTCGACAGCACGCCGAGTGAAAGCGAAGCACGCCGCGCCCGCGAAGCCGGTGAGGAACCGCGCATCGAGTGCAACGCCCTTACCGAGGCCATTGCCGCGGGCCACGTCTCGGCCATTGCCAACGGCATGCCCGGCACGCTGACCATTCCGCCCAGTCGCGACTTTGAGGGCTTCTATATCGCCCTGGTCCGAAAACGCAGCTAGCGCACGGATTCAAAACTCAACAAACTATCTCCGTGCGCGCTTGTCCTGCTGGTCACGGCACTGCTTAAGTGCCTCGCGCTCCTTGCGCTCGGCCTTTTTGCCCTTAATGGCCGTGACCGCAAAGTAGATGACCGCGGCGGCAACGATTGCGCCCACGCATAGGCCAATCGAGCCTAACATTGCCGAGAATTCCATACCGCGTCACCTCTCTTTTGTATACGGGACATTCAAGATAGCACCTCGATTCCCGCCACCACAGCTCCTTCACGTTCGCCAGCCCTTCAGTCTAACGGATGGCGCGGCGGGGAAAAATCAACTCGTCAAACGATTTAGCAATCGTAGCGCCGGTCGCACGCTGACGGGCGCACAACATAGAAACGGACCGCCATGGATTCTCTCAACGATTTGAACGAGCGCGTCGACGCCTTTGTCGGCACCAGCTCCTTCGATACGCCCGCCGCGACCGACGATCAAGCCCCCATCGATGTGCCCGCCGAGGTTCACGAAGACGTCGTCGCCTCGGTCGACTTCTCCGAGGTTGAGCTTGCAGACGAATTTACCGAGCCCCAGGTGGCCGTAACCCCCAACGGCCTTTTGCCCATGGAGCCGCTGCCCATCGACGGACGCCTGCGCAAGGCGGCCCTCCGTATGCCCGATGAGATCGAGGAGGCCAGCGGCTTTACGCTCTTTGGCCGCCGCATCAAATCGCTCATCTACACCACCGACGTGGCGGTCATCCGCAACTCCAATGCCGACGCCGTGTTTGCCGTCTACCCCTTCACGCCGCAGCCCGCCATTACGCAGGCGCTGCTGACCGTCGCCGAGTGCCCGGTCTTTGTAGGCGTGGGCGGCGGAACTACGACCGGTAAGCGCTCCGTGCAGATGGCAGCCGTCTCCGAGATGCAGGGCGCGGCGGGCTGCGTGGTCAACTCCCCCGCTACTGCCGAAATGGTCGAGCACATCACCAACATCGCCGACATCCCCGTCATCGCCACGGTCGTTCGCTGCGACGACGATGCTCACGCCAAGGTGCGCGCCGGAGCCAAGATTCTCAACATCGCCGCCGGCAAGAACACGCCCCAGGTCCTACGCGAGCTGCGCGAGCACTATCCCAACCTGCCGCTTATCGCGCCGGGCGGCAAGACGCCCGAGAGCATTCGCGAGACCATCGCCGCCGGCGCCAACGCCATCATCTGGACACCGCCTTCGGCCCAGCAGCTACAGACCGACATGATGCAGCGTTATCGCAAGATGAAGGAAGACGCCACACCTGTCATCTCGCGCGACAACGTGCCCATTATCGACCAGGTCGCCGCCGCCGAGGTCAGCCAAGTCGAGAACATGAATCCCGACGTGCCGATTCCCGACGAAGTCATCGAGCGCGTCGCTTCGATCCACGAGCGCGTCGAGGAGCATCGCGCCAATCGCGGCCTCAAGCCGTCACTGCACGGCTTTTTCTTCCGCGGAAAGAAACGCTAGCCGCAACAGCAAGGCCCGCCCCACAAACGTGAGACGGGCCGTTTTCGTTTGAGCAATCATGCAGCAACGTGATGGGGCAAATTAATCCACGCGCTTGTCGCCCATAAAGAAGAGCGCCACCGTACCAGGTCCGGTATGCGTGCCAATCAGAGTACCGATGTCATTGATCTCAATCTTGCCTTTAAGCTGCGGAACCTGTTC
>CANNPG010000050.1:0-7641 GCA_947507375.1 uncultured Collinsella sp.
TTGCGTACGAGCCGACGGTGTCCCTCGATTTTTGGACGTAGGTGCCGCTGTTGAGTTCTGCCTTGTAGGCTTCGAGTGCGGCGTCGACCTCTCGGCTTTTGGTGGTATGTATGGTCTGCCACGGCGAATAGCGGTATTTGCCCGTGACCGGATCCTTGCCGAGGCTGTGACGGTAGCGCCACGTGTATTTGTCGCGGCGTTGCTTCGTTCTTTTGCCCATGACGAGAGGTCGGTCGTTCATCGTGTTCCTTGCCTGAAGTGCCTGAGAATCGCGCTCGGTTGCGCGGAATGGCGCAAAGGGCTGGGGCGGGTGGGCATTACCCTTGGTGGTGGGCCCTGCGTGGGGTCACACCCCACGGGTAATGCTCCGCCTGACCGCTTTCAAGCTCGTTGTGGGTCGAATTTGGGTCGAATTATTCCGCGTACTTTTCTTTCATAAATCTATGAAAACATCAAATGACCTGGAGTTATATTGACTTCAATTTGGGTCGAAATGTCTGAATGAAACAACGTCGTAGCGACCTCATAACCCGAAGGTCGGTGGTTCAAATCCGCCCCCCGCGACCATGAAACTTCAGGTCGGAAGCATAAAAGCTCCCGACCTTTTTCTTTGTCTAGGGGTTTCGGCATCTCTCGTTCTTTGGGTACCTCGAGGCGGGCAATCAGATAGATGCTTACGAGTATCATAGGGTCTTTTTACGTCGCGGTCGTGTCTCGTACTGGTGCGCCGCTCTTTGTGGGACGTGTCACTTTGCCATAGGTTGTCCGGCGGCGGGGCGCAGGTCGTTCCCCATGGCGTCGCTCCTTTCGACGCTACGCTGCCTGGCTACTCGTTCCACTGGTGCTTTTTCATGTCGACGCAGCCGTTGTCTCGGAAGGCGACTCCTTCCTCCGTCAGTAGTGCTCGCTGGTCGGGGAAGTTTGGCGCGAGGCGTCCCGCGTGGTTGACGACGCGGTGGCAGGGATAATCGCCGTAGCGATCCGCCTCGCTCAGCACCGCTCCGACCAGGCGAGAGTTTTTCTCCCTGCCGATGAGGCGCGCTATCTGACCGTACGAGGCGACGCATCCCGCCGGAATCTCTGCCACGACGGAGAGAATCTCATAAACCAAATCTTCGTCCAGGACTTTTCCCATCGTATCGCTCCCGTGTTCGCTTTTGCCTTCGGGGGCGCGGCGCCGATCACCCGTGCTGCGATTTTCGCAGCTCCCCTTACCGAAGCATCGAGGGAAAGCGCGTGCGTGTCAAGGTTGTCTGGTCCAGTTGCTGGCTCGATGCCTCGAGATGTTCGCCTCAAGTGCGACCTGCCCCTATTGGAAAAGGATGCCGAAGATGTATTTGGTGATGGCGGAGCGGCGGATGACCCCCACGAGTTTGCCCTCGTCATCAACCACAGGAAGCTTCTTGAACTTCTTCTTCGCCAGCAGCGCGGCGACGCGGGCGATGCTCTGCTCGGGACGGGCACACACTACCTTGCGCGTCGCGAAATCCATGACGCAGCGATCCTTCAGGTCTTCGATGCGCTGCTCAAGGCTCTGATCGTCAAAGTACAGCATGGACGCGTCGCCGCCCGTGAAGATGGTGTGAGCGCGATGCTGCGCGATGGCTCCCATGACATCGCCGTCGGAGATGAACCCGACCACCTGGTTGCGCTCATCGATTACGGGCATGCTGCTCACCTCGTTTTCGGCGAGCATGCGCACCACGTCGGAAATCGTGCAATCCTGCGTGCAGGTGAACGGCTCTTCAATCATGATGCTCGAAACGGGCGTCCCCTCGAGCTCGAGCGGGATGCGCTCGGACAGAATCTCGGACATCGCTTATGCCTCCTTCGTTTTCGGTGCGGTTTTCTTGGTGCGCACGCTGAATATGGCGCAGATAAGGGAAACGAGGCCGATTGCCGCGCACACCTTGTAAGCGACGCCCGCGCCCACGGCGGTGGCTACTTGGATGCTCGCATCGACGCCGGCCGACGCGGTGACGCTTGTCATGACCGTGATGATGAGCGCCGTGCACAAACCGCCGGCGACCTGGCGGCCGGTGTTCGCGATGGCGTTGCCGTGGGCGATCATGTCATTTTTCAAGGCATTGACACCCCATGTGTTCACCGGCATGTTCGCGAGCGACTGGCCGGCGGACTGCAGCATGCAGAACAGCGCAACCACCAAGATGGGCGTGTTTACCGTCGAAAGCGAGAGCAGGAACAGGGCGCCGGTCATGAGGGCCAGGCCGACGATCGAGATGGCACGCGGACCGAACTTGTCGAACACCACGCCGGAGATAGGGCTGATGATGATGCCCACCGCCGCGGCGGGAAGCATGGCCATGCCGGTTTCGAAGGCCGAAGCGCCAAGCGAGGTTTGCAGCAGCAACGGCAACAGCGTGTTGGTGACCAGGCATGCGGCGTTGATGAGCGTGACGATGATGGCGGCCACGCGGAACTCGCGCGTCTTGAGCGTGCCCAGTTGAAGCAGCGGGTCCTCGATTTTGCCCTGGCGTACGACGAACAGCACCAAGCACACGACACCCGCGACGATCGAGCCGAGCACCACGGGGTTGCCCCAACCCATCGACGAGGCGCTCGAGAACCCGTAGAGAAGTCCGCCGAAGGCGATGGTGGAGAGGACGACCGAGGGCAGGTCGAGCTTGGGGTTCTTCAGCTCGCCCACGTTTTTCAGCATGAACACGCCCAGCACCAGCACGAGAATTGCGAGGGGGACGATGGCGCCGATCATGGTGCGCCAGCCGTACGTGTCGATCACCGCACCGCCTACGACGGGGCCGACCGCGGGACCCGCCGACATGACGATGCCCGCCATGCCCATAGCCGTTCCTCGTTTCTCGACGGGGAACACCAGCATGGGAACCACCGAGACAAGCGGCATGAGCACGCCTGAGCCCGCCGCTTGCAACACGCGACCGATGATGAGGAACAGGAAATCAGGGGCTGCGGCGCACAGCAGCGTGCCCAGCGCGAACACCAGCGTCGCCCCGAAGAATAGCGCGCGGGTGCTGAACTTGTCGATAAGGAACGCCGAAACGGGGACCATGATGCCGCTCACCAGCGGGTATATGGACATGATCCACTGGGCAGTCGAGGCATCGATGGCGAAATCGGACATGATGACCGGCAGCGCAGGCGACATCACCGTTTGGTTCAGTAGCGCCAAGAAGGCACCCAGGACGACGACCGCGACGATGCGGATCTGGGTACCGGTAATGCGCCCATTGGCGGGCGCGACCGTACAATTATCAGACATAAGCTTCCTTCGTATCTATTCGATTCTTCGCCGAAGGCGCGCCGGCCCACGGGCGAAATAACATGCACGTGCTATGCGTGCATCAGATACGACAGGAAGAAAGCGGCTGCTCAGAGCGCACTTGGGGAACAACAGGAGAGGCCCCGTATACCAGGGGCCGCCGAATTGCGATGTATGCTTTGGTCAAATCCTTCATAGCGGGGAGGTATTCTAGCAGCCGTCTTCGCCCCTTTCAAGGGATGTAACCCAGACGTTGATTTTCTTCACCGAGGCGCCATCGTTGACGGGTGGCGTGCTTCTCTATCGCCACACCGCGGGGCGAGGGAACGCCGCGGCGAGCTTGTACATCGGCTATGTGTGCAGCTGCGAGCGTGTCGCCGGCGCGCGCTGGGCGCCAGTCCGATCCGGCCGACTCTTGCCGACGGTCGGTCGCCGTCCTCCTCCATCTCCGCCTGCTCTGTTTTTGCTCGGCTCCCTTGTCGCATCATGGACGGACGAGAATTGAGCGAAGGCGGTACGTATGAACATCCAGATATTCGGCACGAAGAAAAGCTTCGATACTAAGAAGGCGCAGCGCTATTTCAAGGAACGTCGTGTGAAGTTCCAGTTCATCGACTTGAAGGAAAAGGGGATGAGCAAAGGCGAGCTCGAAAGCGTGGCGCGCGCCGTCGGCGGGATCGACGCTGTGATCGATCCAAAGGCGAAAGATGCCGACACGGTTGCGCTCGTACAGTATCTTGCTGCCGACCAGAAGTTCGAAAAGGTGCTCGATAACCAGCAGATTCTTCGTGAGCCCATCGTTCGCAACGGCCGCCAGGCAACCGTTGGCTACGAGCCTGACGTGTGGAAGGGCTGGGAATAAAGCGGCTGGGAATAAAGTGAAGCGCCCACGCCCGTGGTTTTATCCACGGACGCGGGCGCTTGCGTAAGACGTCTCTTGTCGTTTGAGTGGAGCGCCCCGGCGGCGCTGAACAACGCGCCCCGGTGACGTGGCTCGGGGCTCTTTGTGCCGCGCATCTATGAGAGGAGATATTTGATGCGCATGGGCGCTACTCCATGTAGCCACCCTGAATGGCGGAAACTGCATGCTCGGTAAAGAACTTGAGCGTGCCGGAGGTATAGCGATTAGCCTTGGGCTTCCAAGCGGCTCGGCGCTCGGCCAGGACGGCATCGATCTCGGCCGGCTCCATCTCCTTGCCGGCGATGCCCACAATAGATAGCGAGCGCTCGGGGATGTTGATCTGGATAAGGTCGCCCTCCTCGATCAGGGCAATCGGGCCGCCCACGGCAGCCTCGGGCGAAACGTGACCGATAGCCGGGCCCTTGGAGGCGCCGGAGAAGCGGCCATCGGTGATAAGGGCAATGCTCGCACCCAGCTCGGGATCGCTGGCGATAGCCTCGGTGGTGTAGAACATCTCGGGCATACCGGAACCCTTGGGGCCCTCATAGCGAACGATAACGGCATCGCCGGGCTTGACCTCGTGCGTCAGGACGGCGTGGATGGCGTCCTCCTCGCAATCGAACGGACGGGCCTTAAGCGTGGCCTGGAACATCTCGCGCGGAACAACCGTGTGCTTGACGACGGCGCCCTCGGGGGCAAGGTTGCCGTGGAGGATGGCGATGGAGCCGTCGGTACCAAAAGCCTGGTCAAACGGGCGAATGATGTCCTCGCGCTTGAGGTTCCACTTCTCAAGGTAACGACCGCACTTCTCGTAGTAGCCGTTGTTCTTAAGGTCCTCGAGGTTTTCGCCGAGAGTCTTGCCGGTGACGGTCATGACGTCGAGGTGGAGCATCGACTTGATCTCCTCCATGATGCGCGGCACGCCACCCGCATAGTAGAAGAACTGCGCCGGCCACTCACCTGCGGGACGAACGTTGAGCAGGTAGTGGGCACCACGGTGCAGACGGTCGAAGTCGTCGGCGGACATCTCGATGCCAAACTCGCGGGCGATCGCAGGGATATGCAGCAGCGAGTTGGTGGAGCCGGAAATGGCGCCGTGGACCATGATGAGGTTCTCGAAGGACTCCTTGGTCACGATGTCGCGCGGGCACAGGTTGTGTTCGGAGAGCCACACGGACTGACGGCCGGCCTCGCGCGCAAACTCACGCAGATCGGAGCTGGTTGCGGGCAGCAGGGCCGTGCCGGGGAGCATAAGGCCCAGGGCTTCGGCGGTAACCTGCATGGTCGACGCGGTGCCCATAAAGGAGCAGGCGCCGCAGCTGGGGCATGCGTTGTGCTTGGCAAACTCAAGTTCCTCGCGAGAGATCTCGCCGCGCTCGTAGCGGGCAGAAATCGCACCGAGCTGCTCCAGGGTCAACAGGTCGGGGCCTGCATCCATGACACCGCCGGTAACGACGATGGAGGGGATGTTGATGCGGCCCATGGCCATAAGGTTCGCAGGCAGACCCTTATCGCAGCTGGCAACAAAGACGCCGGCGTCGAACGGGGTGGCCTTGGCATGAATCTCGATCATGTTGGCGATCATGTCGCGACTGGGCAGCGAGTAGTTAATGCCGTCGTGGCCCTGGGCCTCGCCGTCGCAGATATCGGTGCAGAAGTAACGGGCACCGTGACCGCCAGCCTCGGCAACGCCGGCACGGACCTCCTCGACCAGCTCGAACAGGCCGGCAGAACCCGGGTGCGAATCGCCAAAGGTCGACTCGATGATGACCTGCGGCTTGTCCAGGTCCTCGATCGTCCAGCCGGAGCCCAGACGCAGCGGGTCCATCTCGGGGCTGATGGTGCGGAACTTGCCAGAACGCGGCTGCAGCTTGGCAATCAGGTTGGCTGCCTCCTGCTGAATCTGTGCCTTGGTCTTCTCGTCCATAATGCTCTCCTCTTTTGGTTTGAACGGTTGTACCAATCGTTGGTTAATGAATCAGGTGAAATGGGTACCGAGCGATGCACTCGGTGAAAGATGCTTAGCTACGCGAACTAGGCGAAGAATGAAATCACCAGGGCGCAGGCAAGACCCGAAAGGCCGATGAGCGTCTCCATAACGGTCCAGGACTTGAGGGTTGTCTTCTCGTCAATCTCCAGGAACGAGGAGCACATCCAAAAACCGGCATCGTTGACGTGCGAGAGGGCCGTGGCACCGCCGCAGATAGCAAGACAGATAGCGGCACGCATGAGCACCGAAGCACCGGCAACCGCGGGCATGGCGGCCATAATGCCCGATGCCATAGTCATAGCGACGATGGAGCTGCCGACAGAGGCACGCACCATGACGGCAATCAAAAAGGCAACGACCACCAAAGGCAGCGGTGAAGCCTCGAGCATGGGCCCAATAACCTGGCCCAAGCCGCAGTCCTGCAGCATCCAGCGAATGACGCCGCCGCAAGCGATAACCAGCAAGATCATGCCGACGGGCTTAAGAGAGCGGTCGAGCAAGGCCTTGAGCTCGGCGCCGGAGTAGCCGCGGCGCGCGCCCAGCAGATACATCGCGACGAGCGTGGCGAGCGTCAAAGCGACGAACGGCTTGCCCAGGAAGGCGAGAATCGAGGCGAGCTCGGCGGGCATGGGGATATAAGAGGACAGCGTGCCCAGCAAAATCAGACAAAGCGGCGTGAGCACGATGGCAAGCACCATGCCAAAGGAGGGAAGCTCCTTTTCGTCGCTCGCGCCCTCGGCAGAGGTAAAGTGCTCCGGAACATCGGTAAAGATGCGACCGCCCACGTTGCGACCCCAGATGACGCCGGCGATCGCCATGGCGATGAAGGCGGTAGGGATACCGACGAGGATCATGGTGCCCAGGTCGACACCGAGCGTGCCGGCGACCAGAACCGACCCGGCCGATGGCGGCACAAACGCATAGCCAGCGGCAAGTCCCGCGAGCAGCGCGATGCCGTAGTAGAGCGTCGACTTTTTGGTCTGCGATGCCACACTAAACGCAAGTGGGATCAAAACGACCACGCCGGCCTCAAAGAACACCGTAGTGCCGATAACCAGACCGGTAATGCCCAGCGCCCAGCTGGAATGACCCTGCCCAAAGGTATCGATGAAGGTCTGGGCGATCTTCTTGGCGCCGCCGCTCTCCTCAAGAATCTGGCCAAACATCGAGCCGAGGCCAATGAGCAGGGCGATGTTTTGCAGCGTGGTTCCCACGCCCTTGGTGACAGTGTCCGCCACCAGGTCGAGCGGCATACCGGCGCCGATGCCGATCGCGAGCGCCGAGACCATCATCGAAAGCACGGGATGCAGCTTGAACTTAATGATGAGCGCAAGCAGCAGCGCGATGCCCACGATGGCGGCGATGACCAGCCTGGTGGGGTCGGCCATAAACGTTGGATCTGACATCTTTCCTCCAATTCATCAGACCTTTTGAATTCGGCTTAGACTATAGCGCGTTTTCAATAGGTCTGATGTTTAAAAGGGAAACTTT